>NZ_JCAMOR010000023.1:0-120084 GCF_059512385.1 Bradyrhizobium sp. Crot121
ACCGCGCGAAACTACTTCGCCGTTGTCACCATTGCCGCTACTCTGCTCTGGATAAGGTAACTGTCCACACGACCTAGCGCATGTCGACCACCATTTCTCGGGAATCCTGCCATGACCGACGCCATCCGGCCGCTGATCGCCGGCAATTGGAAAATGAACGGCCTGAAAGCCTCCATCGGCGAATTCGACGCCATGCTGGCGGGGGCCGGCGCGCTGGCCGGCAAGGCCGATCTCCTGGTCTGCCCGCCGGCGACCTTGATTGCCGCTTTCGCCGACAAGGCCCGTGGCTCGAAGGTCGTGGTCGGGGCCCAGGATTGCCATCCCAAGGCCTCCGGAGCCCATACCGGGGACATCTCGGCGGAAATGCTGGCGGATGCCGGCGCCAGCGCCATCATCGTCGGCCATTCCGAGCGCCGCGCCGACCATGGCGAGACCGATGCGCTGGTCCGCCAGAAGGCCGAAGCTGCCTGGCGCGCAGGCCTCACCGCGATCGTCTGCATCGGCGAGACCCGCGAGCAGCGCGATGCCGGGCGGGCGCTGGATGTCTGCGGCACCCAGCTCAAGGGCTCGCTGCCGGACGGTTCGACCGCGGCCAATTTGGTGGTCGCCTACGAGCCGGTCTGGGCGATCGGTACCGGGCTGACCCCGACGGTGCAGGATGTCGAGCAAGTTCATAAGTTTATCCGGGGGTTCTTGACGGAACGCTTCAAAGGAGAGGGCGTAAATGTCCGGATTCTCTATGGCGGCTCCGTAAAACCCTCGAATGCGGCCGAGCTATTGGGCGTTGCCAATGTCAACGGCGCGTTGGTCGGCGGTGCCAGCCTGAAGGCAGCCGATTTCCTTGCGACCGCGGCGGGCGCTCCCTAGCTAGATTGCGGCGGTTATTGGGGTGGCGTTGCCGGTCCCGATCGTGTAACACCGCGCAACTTCAGGAAAACCCGCTGATAGCCGTGTGAGCCGCCGGAACCCGGCGCTTCTAGGCTTGCGACGGAAGGTCACAATGCAGACTGTCGTCATCGTCATCCACCTCATGATCGTCGCCGTGATGATCGGGGCCGTGCTGCTGCAGAAATCCGAGGGCGGCGGCCTTGGCATGGGTGGGGGGGCGGGCTTCATGTCGAGCCGCGGCACCGCGAACCTGCTGACGCGGACCACCGCGGTCCTGGCGGTATTGTTCTTTGCGACCAGCCTGTTTCTGTCCTGGCATGCCGGCCTCAGCCGCCAGCCGACCTCTGTCCTCGGCACCGGCGCCCCGGCGCCGACGCAGCAGCCCGCGGGCGGCGCGCCGATCACGCCGCCGACCTCGGGCGGCATCCTGGATTCCCTGAAGAAGGCCGACGAACAGCAGGGCCAGCAGGCCCCCGCCGGCGGCCCGCAGGCGCCGCGCTCGCAATAATGCGGGGTGGCTATGCAGGGTGCAGGACTGGCATCCTCCGTCAGGAATCGCCATTAACGCTCTGACTAAGCAGTAAAATTCACGTCACTCACAGCCCGGCAACAAGTTTGCCGGGAGGACACGAATCATTTTGGCGAATCGCCCTCGTCGAGATAGAGGTTAGGCCCCATGGCGCGGTACATATTCATCACCGGCGGCGTGGTCTCCTCACTCGGCAAGGGTCTGGCTTCAGCGGCACTCGGTGCCCTGCTGCAGGCACGCGGGTACAAGGTCCGCCTCCGCAAGCTCGATCCTTATCTCAACCTCGATCCCGGAACGATGTCGCCGTACCAGCACGGCGAAGTGTTCGTGACCGACGACGGCGCCGAGACCGATCTCGATCTCGGCCATTACGAGCGCTTCACCGGACGGCCGGCGACCAAGGCCGACAACATCACCACCGGGCGCATCTACCAGGACATCATCTCGAAGGAACGGCGCGGCGATTATCTCGGCGCCACCATCCAGGTGGTCCCGCACGTGACCAACGCGATCAAGGAATTCGTGCTCGACGGCAACGACGCCTATGATTTCGTCCTGGTCGAGATCGGCGGCACGGTGGGCGACATTGAGGGGCTGCCGTTCTTCGAGGCGATCCGTCAGCTCAAGAATGAATTGCCGCGCGATCATGCGGTCTACATTCATCTGACGCTTTTGCCGTACATCCCAAGTGCGGGCGAGCTCAAGACAAAGCCGACCCAGCATTCGGTGAAGGAACTACGCTCGATCGGCATCCAGCCGGATATCCTGCTCTGCCGCACCGACCGCGAGATTCCGAAGGAGGAGCGGCGCAAGCTCGGGCTGTTCTGCAACGTGCGCGAAAGTGCCGTGATCGAGGCGCGCGACGTCGACAACATCTATGCCGTGCCCGAGGCCTATCACGCCGCCGGCCTCGACGACGAGGTGCTGGCCGCGTTCGGGATCGCGCCGAAGATTCCACCGGCGCTGCAGAGCTGGCACGTCATCAACGAGCGCGTCCGCAATCCCGAGGGCGCCGTGACGATCGCGATCGTCGGCAAATATACCGGGATGAAGGATGCCTATAAGTCGCTGATCGAGGCGCTCTCCCATGGCGGCATCGCCAACAAGGTGAAGGTCAATCTCGACTGGATCGAGAGTGAGGTGTTCGAGAACGAGGATCCCGCGCCGTTCCTCGAGCACGTCAACGGCATCCTGGTGCCCGGCGGCTTTGGCCAGCGCGGCGCGGAAGGGAAAATCCGGGCGGCGCAATTCGCCCGCGAGCGCGACGTGCCGTATTTCGGCATCTGCTTCGGCATGCAGATGGCGGTGATCGAGGCCGCGCGCAATCTGGTCGGCATCGAGCAGGCCAATTCCACCGAATTCGGCCCGACGCCTGAGCCCTTGGTTGGCCTGATGACGGAATGGCTGCGCGGCAACGAACTGGAGAGGCGGTCGCAGGCTGGCGATCTCGGCGGCACCATGCGGCTCGGCGCGTATCCGGCAGTCCTCAAGCGCGGCAGCCGCGTCTCCGAAGTCTATGGCGGCGCCACCGAAATCTCCGAGCGCCATCGCCACCGCTACGAGGTCAATACCGCCTACAAGGACCGGCTCGAGCAGCACGGCCTGCGCTTCTCGGGTCTGTCACCCGACGGCGTATTGCCGGAGATCGTCGAATACGAGGACCATCCCTGGTTCATCGGTGTGCAATTCCACCCCGAATTGAAGTCGCGCCCGTTCGAGCCGCATCCGCTCTTTGCCTCGTTCATCCAGGCGGCGATGGCGCAATCGCGGCTGGTCTAGGCCGTCATTCCGGGATGCGCCGAAGGCGCAGGCCCGGAATCTATCGGGCCGCAGATTACATGGACAAATGGATTCCGGGCTCGCGCAGCGCGCGCCCCCGAATGACAGGCGTAGGGTGGCATAGTTATGCGCGCGCCGCTGCGGGGCGTGCATGGCCCGATCAAGACAGTCTTCCTGGTAGCGGCTATAACTGCCACGCCAAGCACACAAGAATAGGGAGGACTGCCGAATGATCTATGAGACCCGCATCTATCGCTGCCTGCCGGGCCGGCTGCCGGCACTGCTCAAGCGCTTCGACACCATCACGCTCAAGCTGTGGGAGAAGCACGGTATCAAGCAGGTCGGTTTCTTCACAACGCTGGTCGGCGAATCCAATCAGGAGCTGACCTACATCCTGGCTTGGGAATCGCTTGCCGATCGCGAAAAGAAATGGACGGCGTTCCAGACCGATCCGGAGTGGATTTCGGCGCGGGCCAAGACCGAAGAGGATGGCCAGATCGTCGGCAATATCGTCAACCAGTTGCTGGTGCCGACCACATTCTCCGCGCTGAAGTGAGACTCAGTGCAACCCTGATATTCCCGGGGGCAATACGGGTTGATCCTGGTGTCGCGGATCGGCATGGTCCGCGCGAAACGGAAAGGACACACCCTTGAACGCCAAGATCTCGGCGGCTCCCATCGTCAATGTCGGCCCGGTCAAGTTCGGCAACGATCTGCCGATCTCAATCATCGCCGGGCCGTGCCAGCTCGAGAGCCGGGCGCATGCGCTGGAGGTAGCCAGCGCGCTGAAGGAGATCGCAGGTCGGCTGAACGTTGGGCTGGTCTACAAGACGTCTTTCGACAAGGCCAACCGCACCAGCGCATCCGCCGCGCGCGGCATCGGGCTGGCGCAGGCGCTGCCGATCTTTGCCGAGATCCGGTCCTCGCTCGGCCTGCCTGTCCTGACCGACGTGCACGAGCCCGCGCAATGCGCGGAGGTTGCGCCGGCGGTCGACGTGCTGCAGATTCCGGCCTTCCTCTGCCGGCAGACCGATCTGCTGCTTGCGGCCGCCGCAACCGGAAAGGTCGTCAACGTCAAGAAGGGCCAGTTCCTGGCGCCGTGGGACATGGCCAACGTGGTTGCAAAACTCACTAGCGCCGACAACCCGAACGTGCTGGTGACCGAGCGCGGCGCGTCCTTTGGCTACAACACGCTGGTCTCCGACATGCGCGCGCTGCCGATCCTCGCGCGCACCACCGGCGCGCCTGTTATCTTTGACGCCACCCATTCGGTGCAGCAACCGGGCGGGAAGGGGGCATCCTCGGGCGGCGAGCGCGAATTCGTCCCCGTGCTGGCGCGCGCGGCCGTTGCGGTCGGCGTTGCCGGCGTCTTCATCGAGACCCATCCCGATCCCGATCGCGCCCCATCCGACGGGCCGAACATGGTGCCGCTCCGCGAGTTCGAGGGGCTGGTCAGGACGCTGATGCAATTCGACGCGCTGGCCAAGAAGGCGGCGCGTTGAGCGGGCGGGTGCGAAACGCGTGACCGCAACTGGCCGCCTGCCGCCGGCGCTCAACATCATTGCGATCGCGACCTTTGCCGCGAGTCTTTCGGCGCGTGCGCTCGATCCGGTGCTTCCGCATGTCGCCGACGAGTTCAGCGTCAGCATCGCCACCGCCGCAAGTTTTGCCGCGGTGTTCGCCTTCACCTTCGCCATCGTCCAACCGCTGCTGGGCGCCGCCGCCGACCTGTTCGGCAAGGCGCGGCTGATGATCATCTGTCTCGTGCTGCTCGGGCTCGCCAACATTCTCGGCGCGCTGTCGACATCCTTCTCGATGCTGTTCGCCACTCGCATCCTCGCCGGCATCGGCTCCGGCGGCGTGTTTCCGATCGCGCTCGGCCTGACCAGCGATCTCGTGGCGCCCGACAAGCGGCAGGTCGCAATCGGGCGGACGCTTGCGGGCGCCATGACCGGCAACCTGCTGGGCGCTTCGGCCTCCGGCCTGATCGGCGATTTTCTCGGCTGGCGCGGCGTGCTCGCCGTGCTCGGCGCCCTCGTCGTTCTAGCTTCGCTTGCGGTGCTCGCCGGCTTCCGTGGCGCGAAGCTCGCGCATCCGCCCAAGACGAGCTTTTCCGCTTTGAAGCAGGGCTACCGCACCATCTTCACCAATCCAAACGCGCCCGTCTGCTATTCCGCAGTCTTCATCGAAGGCTGCTGCGTGCTCGGGCTGTTTCCATTCGTGGCGTCGTTCCTGTTCGATCTCGGTGAAACTTCGCTGTCGATCGCGGGCATCGTCATCGCGGGGTTCGCGGTGGGCGGGCTGTTCTACACCATGACCGTATCGCGCTTTCTGCCACGGCTCGGCGTCAAGGGCATGATGATCGCAGGCGCGACGCTGGTCGCCGTCCAGCTAGTGGCCGTCGCGTTCAGTCCCGGCTGGAAGGTGCAGGCGCTGAGCCTGCTGGCGATGGGCTGGGGCTTCTACATGATCCATGGCTGCCTGCAGGTATTCGCCAGCGAGCTGTCGGTGGAGGCGCGCGCGACCGCGATGTCCCTGCATTCGTTCTTTTTCTTCATGGGCCAGACCGTGGGCCCAATCGCCTATGGCTTCGGCCTCGCGCATGCCGGCAAGGTGCCGACCTTGCTCACATCAGCGGCAATCATGATCGCGCTGGGACTGGCCTGCGCCAAATTGCTGAAGCAGAGGATTCCGGCGGACGCCGCGGGGCGCCCTGACGTCGCGGCGTAGAGCATGATGAGATCAGGTCGAATTGCATCGGCGATGGATGCTGCGCTCCCTCTCCCGCAAGCGGCAGAGGGAGTCCGAGCTATTGCGCGGAGACAGTCCCGATTCAGCCCCGCCCGCGGTAGGGCGCGACGCCCTGGTCGGGCACCCACACGCCTTTGGGCAGACGGCCGGTCTGGAAGAATACGTCGATCGGAATGCCGCCGCGCGGATACCAGTAGCCGCCGATGCGGAGCCATTTCGGCTTGATCTCGCTTGCGATCCGCTTGCCGATCATCACCGTGCAGTCCTCGTGGAAGGCGCCGTGATTGCGGAAGCTCGCGGCGTAGAGCTTCAGCGATTTGGACTCGAGCAGCCAGCGGCCCGGCACGTAGTCGATCACCAGATGCGCGAAATCCGGCTGGCCCGTCACCGGGCAGATCGAGGTGAATTCCGGCACGGCGAACCGCACCAGGTAATCGGTGCCTACCTGCGGATTGGGCACGCGGTCGAGCACGGCCTTGTCCGGGGTGTCGGGCCATTTGACGGCACGGCCGAGCTGCAGGGATCTTTGCGCCATGAAATCTGTCCTTCGGGGAGCGCTGACATGGACGCAAGCGAGGTTGTTCGTCAACCGTCAAGGGGAGGGCGCAGGCGCGTCAGATCGCCGACGAGCACCGGCAGGTTTGCGTCCTATGCCGGCGCCGTCGTTTGAATCATGACGAGACGGTCGTTGCCGGATTCGCCGCCCCAGGTCTCGCCCGGCCGGCCGTCGAGCTGCCGCACATTCGCGCCGGGCTTGTCGCTCGGGAACGAGCGAAACGTCTCCGTCACCGGATCGAAGCGCACGATCGCGTTCGCCGAGAAATCGGTGAGCCAGACCTTGTCCTTGTCATCGACATAGACCGCATAGGTGCGCGGATTCTCGCCCGGCAGTTTCCAGGCCTTCCAGGAGCCCTCGGCGGGATCGTGCATCGACACCTGGCCGCTGTTCCATTCGCTGATCCACAGGCGGCTCCGTGAATCCGACCAGATCCGCCGCGCGCCTTGCTTGGGCGTCGGCGGCTCGACTACGCTCGCTCGCCCTGTCGCGAGATCGATCCGGGCGATGTGGCTCCCTGCGAGCGAGGCGTACCAGACATCGCCCTTCGGCGTGACCGTGATGCCGTAGGGGCCGACGCCTCTCGGCGCCTCGAATATCTTCATCTCACCGGATTTGGGATCGAGCCGGCCATAGTAGCCGGACTGACCGGTGAACCAGTAGATTCCGCTTTTATCGAACACGCCGGTATTGAGGTTGGCATAGGCGAATTTTTCGGGCAGCGGAAACAGCCTCACTTTGTGATCGTCGGGGTCGACACGGGCGATCGCATTCTGCCCACCTTCGGTGATCCATGGCGCGCCATCCGGGCCGAGGATGGCCCCGTGAGGTGCGGCGCCCTGTCCGAGATCGATCAGCTTGTAGGCGCCGTTCCGCGGATCGAGTCGGCCGAGCTTCCCATTGCGTTGTCCGCAGAACCAGATCGTGCCGTCAGGGGCGGGCGTGACGTCGCGCGAACCCATTCCGCGGGCTACCGGGAAATATTTCACCGGGAACGCGCCCGCCTGAGGCTCTTGGGCGCGGGCCCCGCGCAACACTGTGGGCGTGGCCAAGATTGCGGCGGCGCTCGAAGCGAGAAACTTGCGACGATTCATTGCGTTACCCCGGCTTTGTGAAACAATGGGTTGAAACGCGAAGATCAGCATAAACCTACCACATTGCCGCGTCAGATGCGTGCCAAAGCGTGAGCGTTCACATTTGCCTGCTTGCCGTGTATGACGCAGCGCATCCGACCAGAACCACACCTGAGGAAGTGCACATCATGACCGCTATCGTCGACATCATCGGCCGCGAAATTCTCGACAGCCGCGGCAATCCCACGGTCGAGGTCGATGTGGTGCTGGAAGACGGTGCGGTGGGCCGCGCCGCGGTGCCGTCGGGCGCCTCCACCGGGGCGCATGAGGCCGTCGAGCTGCGCGACGGCGACAAGGCGCGCTATCTCGGCAAGGGCGTGCAGAAGGCGATCGGCGCCGTCAACGGCGAGATATTCGAGGCGCTCAGCGACCACGCGGTCGAGGACCAGGTCCGGATCGACCAGATCATGATCGAGCTCGACGGCACGCCGAACAAGAGCCGGCTTGGTGCCAACGCCATCCTCGGCGTCTCGCTCGCCTGCGCCAAGGCGGCCGCCGAATCCTTCGACATGCCGCTCTATCGTTATGTCGGCGGCACCTCGGCGCGGACCTTGCCGGTGCCGATGATGAACATCATCAATGGCGGCGTGCATGCCGACAACCCGATCGACTTCCAGGAATTCATGATCCTGCCGGTCGGCGTGGAAACCTTCGCCGACGCGCTGCGCTGCGGCTCGGAAATCTTCCACACGCTGCGCGGCGAATTGAAGAAGGCCGGCCACAACACCAATGTCGGCGACGAGGGCGGCTTCGCGCCGAACCTGCCGACCGCGGACGCTGCGCTCGATTTCATCATGAACGCGATCGGCAAGGCCGGCTACAAGGCCGGCGATGACGTCATGCTCGGGCTCGACTGCGCCTCCACCGAATTCTTCAAGGACGGCAAGTACGTCTATGGCGGCGAGAACAAGACGCGCTCGCGCTCCGAGCAGGCGAAATATCTCGCCGATCTGGTTTCGCGCTATCCGATCGTCACCATCGAGGACGGCATGTCCGAAGACGACATGGAGGGCTGGAAGGAGCTGACCGATCTGATCGGCGGCAAGTGCCAGCTCGTCGGCGACGATCTCTTCGTCACCAATGTGACGCGGCTTGCCGACGGCATCAAGAATGGTCGCGCCAACTCGATCCTGATCAAGGTGAACCAGATCGGCACGCTCACGGAGACGCTTGCCGCGATCGAGATGGCGAACAAGGCCGCGTACACCTCGGTGATGTCGCACCGTTCCGGCGAGACGGAAGACTCCACCATCGCCGATCTCGCGGTCGCTACAAATTGCGGACAGATCAAGACCGGCTCGCTGGCGCGCTCCGACCGGACCGCGAAGTACAATCAGCTCTTGCGCATCGAGCAGCAGCTCGGCAAGCAGGCGAAGTACGCGGGCAGGGCGGCCTTCAAGGCGTTGGCATAACGCTGATCGCGAACGTCGACCTGGTCTCGTAGCCCGGGTGGAGCGGAGCGCAACCCGGGACCGCGGCCTCAACGTTCACCAGCGGCCCCCGGGTTACGCTTGCGCTCCACCCGGCGCAGCGTCGGCCCTTGTTTGTTGCGGCCGGCCCGCCTAACTGAAGGCGGCCGGACAACAGGCAAGGGAGGGGTACGATGGCATCCGACGGCAAGACTGGGCTTCAGCTTCGTTCGTTGATCAAGAAGAGCGGCGAGCTGGAAATTTCGCTTGTAGAGGTGCCAACCCCCGAACCCGGCCCGGACGAGATCGTGGTCCGCGTCGAGGCCACGCCGATCAATCCGTCCGACCTCGGGCTCCTGATCGGCCCTGCCGACCTCTCGACCGCCAAGACTTCCGGTACCAAGGAATTTCCGGTTATCTCCGCCAAAGTGCCGCAAGCGGCGCTTGGCGGGCTTGCGGCGCGGCTCGACCAGTCGATGCCGGTCGGCAACGAAGGCGCCGGCGTCGTCGTGAAGACCGGATCGTCTGACGCGGCGAAGGCGCTGCTCGGCAAGACGGTCGCGCTACTCGGCGGCGCGATGTATGCGCAATATCGGCTGGCGCGGGCGAAGGACGTGCTGGTGCTGCCCGAGGGCACCACGGCTGCGGAAGGCGCCTCCTGCTTCGTCAATCCGCTGACGGCGCTCGGCATGACCGAGACCATGCGGCGCGAGGGCCACAAGGCGCTGGTGCATACCGCGGCCGCCTCCAATCTCGGCCAGATGCTGAACAAGATCTGCCTCAAGGACGGCATTCCCCTGGTCAACATCGTGCGCAACAAGGCGCAGGCCGACATCCTGCACAAGATCGGCGCCAAGTACGTCGTCGATTCCTCCGCGCCGACATTTATCGACGATCTCACCAATGCGCTGGTCGAGACTGGCGCCACCATCGCGTTCGATGCGATCGGCGGCGGCAAGCTCGCCGGCCAGATCCTCAATGCGATGGAAATCGCGATCAGCAAGACCGCCAAGGAATACAGCCGCTACGGCTCGGCCGTGCACAAGCAGGTCTATGTCTATGGCAGCCTCGACACCGGACCGGTCGAATTGCCGCGCGGCTTCGGCATGGCGTGGGGTGTCGGTGGCTGGCTCCTGACCTATTTCCTGCAGAAGCTGCCGCCGGCGGATTTCGCAAGGTTGCGTCAGCGTGTGGTCGACGAACTCAAAACGACCTTTGCAAGCCACTACACGCAGGTGGTGTCGCTGCCGGAAGCGCTGTCGCTTTCCAACATCGCCATCTATGCCAAGCGCGCAACCGGCGAGAAATTCCTGATCAATCCGAATAAGTAGCGTCGTAGCCCGGGTGAAGCGCCAGCGTAACCCGGGACCGTCCTAGACGTTGATGCAGATGCCCCGGGTTGCGCGTTCCGCTCCACCCGGGCTACGGGCGCCACATTTCCGGCCAGGCTCATTTCCGCGAACGCTGTGTTTCCGCAATTGCATGTTCCATGCACTTGCATTCTTTTCGGCGTGGCGGCTTAAGTCCCCCGTCGAACTCCTCGATCAAAGGGAAACCAAATGGCCTACACCGTCGTCACCATCGCAGGCAGCCTGCGCAAGGAGAGCTTCTCGCTGAAGATCGCTCGCGCGCTTGCCAAGCTTGCGCCGTCCTCGCTGAAGCTCGACGTCATCACGCCAGCCGGCATTTCCTTCTTCAACCAAGACCTGGAGGCCAACCCTCCGGCCGACTGGCTGGCGTTCCGGGAGAAGCTGCAGCAGTCGAACGGCATCCTGTTCGTGACGCCGGAATACAATCGCTCGATCCCGGGCGTGCTGAAGAACGCCATTGATGTCGGCTCGCGCCCCTATGGCAAGAGCTCGTTCAACGGCAAGCCGGTCGGCATCGTCAGCAATTCGCCGGGGCCGCTCGGCGGCGTGTTGGCCGCCAAGCACCTGCAGAACATTCTTCCGGGGATTACGGGGGCGATCCTGCAGCAGCCGGAGATCTATCTGAATGCGATCGGCGACGCCTTCGACGCCAATGGCGAGGTCACCAAGGACGCGCTGCGGCAGGTGCTGCAGCAGTATATCGACGCGTTCGCGGCCCACGTTGAAAAGCACAACAAGTGATTTCGTTTTAGGAGTCCATTAACCGCGGCGTCCCAAGCTGCGGCATGGTCTCCCGCACGCGCCTCAAGTCGATCCTGACCGGGCTCGCCCTCTACACGATGGCGGCCCTGATGATCGGCTATTTCGGCGTCAATGCCTATACCGGCAAATACGGCCTGAACGCGCGGCAGGAGCTCGACCAGGAGATCATCGCGCTGACCTCCGAGTTGCAGCGGCTGAAGAAGGAGCGCGCTGAGGGCGAGAAGCGTGTCGCGTTGCTCCGGTCCGAGAGCCTCGACCCCGACATGCTGGATGAGCGCGCCCGCTACCAGCTCGATTACGCCAGCCCGCGCGACCTGGTGCGGATCGGCAGGCCGAACTAGAGCATTTTTCGGTTCTGATTGAATCAGAACCGAAGCTCTAGATTCTTGTTTTGACGCGTTTCTTTACGCGAACCGGCGTCCACCCTCGGATCAAGTCCGAGGGCATGCTTCGCTCGAAAACGCTCTAATTGTCGAGTCGTCCCAACTGCCGTAAGGTGGAAGCGTTTCGAGCGCAGTAGCCCCCGTTGGGGCAAAAAGAACGCATCAAACGCCGGCGAGCCCCGCGATGGCGGTCCAGCTCCTACCGTGACTGACTTTGACGAAGGTCAAGCAAGCCATGGTCCGCAGGCCCTATATTATTGGGTTAAGGGAGGAGTATCAGCGGGATGAAGAGCTCAAGCTCGCTCATCATGCGGCCCGTGTCGAAGCCGCGATCGAATCCGGCCAGGCCGCGCGATCCGCGCTGGTGGCGTCATGGCGACGGTCTTCCCGATTGCATCAGCTTGATCCCGCCGGCACACGGCCGCCGCAACGGCTGACCGAGGCTGAGTTCCAACAGGCGCGGGAGCGCATCGCGCCGCTATTGCGCGCGGCGCAAGCCAGCATGGATCGGCTGTACCAGGCCGTGGGCGCCGCCGGCTGTTGCGTGCTGCTCGCCAATCACGATGGTATTCCGCTGGAACGGCGCGGGCATGCGGCTGATGATTCCACCTTCGAGGAGTGGGGCTTGTGGACGGGGGCGATCTGGAACGAGGAGCATGAGGGTACCAATGGGATCGGCACCTGCCTGATCGAGCAGCGCGTCCTGACCATTGACCGCGAACAGCATTTCTTCACCCGCAACACGCTGCTGAGCTGCACCGCGGCCCCGATCTATGACGAGCATGCAAGGCTCGTCGGCGTGCTCGATGTGTCCTCGTGCCGCGCCGACCGCACTGATGCCTTTGCCAGCCTGATTGCGCTCGCGGCGGGCGAAGCGGCGCGGCGGATCGAGGCCGAGCTGTTCCGCAACGCCTTTGCGAATGCCCGGATCGTGCTGACCCCGCCGACCGAGGCCAATGGCGGCGGCTTGCTCGCGATCGACAGCGACGACCTCGTGATCGGCGCCACGCGTTCGGCGCGGCTCGCCCTGGGTATCCCGCCCGACCGCGCACTCCGGCCGGTTCCGGCCGCCGACCTGCTCGATGGCCGGGCAGGGCGCTGCGAGCACCTCGGCGACGCGCAGCGTGCGGCCCTGCAGCGGGCGCTGGCGCGGGCACAGGGCAATGTCTCGGCCGCGGCGAAGGCGCTCGGCGTCAGCCGCGCCACCTTGCACCGCAAGCTGAAGCGCTTCGACCTCAAGAGGCATTAAGGCGGAACCGCGCGATTCGGCGCTGGCGGTGGACGCTGTGTGGAACACGGGATGATTGGCCCTGTGGCGCTCGACGGGCTGTGATCAGGTTGATAAGCCCCTCTCCGCAAGGAGAGTTTGAGTCGGGACATGACCGTTGCGATCGAGATGGGGCACACGACAGCCGGCGCCCCGGCTGTTCTGGATCTCGAGGAATTGCTGGCGACCCGCCTCTTGGTGCAGGGCAATTCAGGCTCCGGCAAATCCCATCTGCTGCGTCGGCTGCTCGAACAGAGTGCCGCCTGGGTGCAGCAGGCCATCATCGACCCCGAAGGCGACTTCGTGACGCTGGCCGATCGTTTCGGTCACCTCGTGATCGATGCCGAGGACCATACCGAGCGCGGCCTGCAGGTTGCCGGCGAGCGGGCGCGCATCCATCGCGTCTCCACGGTACTCAATCTGGAGGGACTGGACGCAGAGAACCAGATGCGCCGCGCCGCCGCCTTCCTCGGCGGACTGTTCGACGTCGAGCGCGACCATTGGTACCCGATGCTTGTGGTGGTGGATGAGGCGCAGCTCTTCGCGCCGGCGATCGCCGGGGAAGTGTCGGACGAAGCGCGCAAGCTCTCGCTCGGCGCCATGACCAACCTCATGTGCCGGGGCCGCAAACGTGGGCTTGCGGGGATCATCGCGACCCAGCGACTTGCCAAGCTCGCCAAGAACGTCGCGGCCGAGGCCTCCAATTTCCTCATGGGCCGGACTTTCCTTGATATCGACATGGCGCGTGCCGCCGATCTTCTCGGCATGGAGCGGCGGCAGGCGGAGGCCTTCCGGGACCTGGAGCGCGGACAATTCATGGCGCTGGGTCCGGCACTGTCCCGCCGTCCGCTGGGGCTGCGCATTGGCGCGACGGATACCCACGCGCGCAATGCGACGCCGCGCCTGCTGCCGCTGCCGGAAGCGACGCTGGAAGATGCGCGCGCCGTGATCCTGGCGGCGCCGCCGCCCGAGGCTGGCCGGCCGCAGCGCCGGCCGGCGCCGGATCTTCTCGAGCAACTCAGGGCGGCGAAGTCCGCGGTCCCGGATATCAGCCCCGAGGCGATCGAGCTGCCAATCAGCGACGAGGAGCTGGCCGAGCGGCGCGAGCAGGTGGACCGGATCCTGAGCGCGGTCCTGGCAGAGCCCGATGCGGGCTTCCGCGCCATCGGCGTGCTCTATCAGGAGTTCGTGGTCCGCTGCCGGATCGAGGGTCTCGGTTCGGCCGTGCCGGATCTGAATGACTTCCGCCGCATGCTGACGCGCGCCCGCGCCGGGCTCGGCTCCGATCTGGTCGAGGATGACGCATGGCAGGATGTCTCGCTTCGCGCCTCCATTTTGCCGGAGGATATGCAGGGCGTCTTCATGATGATCGCTCGCGCGGCGAAGGAGGGCTGGCCGTGCCCCAGCGATGCAGCGATCGCGCGCGCCTATGGCTCACACTCGCTCCGCCGCGCCCAGCGTCTGCTGACCTATATCGAGGATCAGGGCCTGATCGTCTGTCAGCTTGACGGTGCAGGTCGGCGGATCGTGACGCTCGTCGAACTGGCCTGGGCGACCGCCCCAGGCGACCCGAATGCCGAGGAGCTGCCGGCGGAGCAAAGCTGCAGCACTGCGTCGCTGTGATGCGACGGTCGGGCAGGGCTTTCTTGTCGGCCCCCTACCTGATAGTGTGAAGTTATGAGGCTCGATTGGCGACTGCCTTTGAAGGCGGGATACGCTGTTGATTGCGGTTGGGCCTAACCGTCGTACCCGGAATCGGCAGTATCGATTGAAACGGTGAAACTCGTTCGCTGCGAGTAACCTATGGGCAACGTCGGGTTTGCGACACGCGTACCGTTATCGCATGATTTCCACCATCCGGGCATGACCTGGATTCCAGGCGGCACATTCCGGATGGGGACAGACAATTGATGAATGGAAGCATCCTTACGCGCTCTCCTTACTGCCTGTCGAACGATGCAAGGTGTAGCGGATTTGATGCCAGTCATGCCTTCGGTCGACCAACTCGGTCGTATCATCGCCACTGTCGCAGCTCCGGCGTTCCTTCTTGGAGCCGTCGCCGCCTTTATCTCTGTGCTCGTTTCCCGGATCAACCGGATCATCGATCGCGCGCAGTTTATTCACGGCATTCCTGACGATGATTCCTCCAAATCATTCCTCAAGGCTGATTTGCCCCGCCTCAAACGGCGGGCCGCGCTTCTGAACAGGGCACTGTTCTGCGCTGTTGTCTCGGGAATTCTCACGGCGCTCATCATCATTGTCGCTTTCGTCAGCGCGATGTTCGATCTGGCGCACGAGTACGGGGTCGCGCTGTTGTTCATCGGCGCGCTCGTCCTGTTTTGCCTGTCTCTGATCGACTTGGCGCGCGAGACGCGAATTTCCCTTCATGACAACGATCTGCGCGGGTAGGCCAAAAGGCATCCTGTCAGCGTCGTTTGCGTAAGCGTAGGCTGCGCGCGTCATCGCGTCACTCAGAGACATATGGCCGCTGTTCCCTTTCGACGCGCAACTTGGCATGCAGTAAAATTGCTGCATGTTGATCTGGGTGGACGACGACCAACTCGACAATGTCTTCAAGGCGCTCGGCGATCCCGTGCGTCGCCGCATCCTTGATCGCTTGGCGAAGCGTCCCGGGCAGTCCTTGTTTGAGATCTGCGCTTCGTTGGTCGCAGAGGATGGCGGAAGCCTGTCGCGACAAACGATCTCGCAGCACCTCGACATGCTGGAGCGGGCTGGGCTGGTCCAGCCGCATTGGAGCGGGCGCACCAAGATGCATAGCTTCGACACTGCGCCTCTGCAGAAAGCAGCCGATGCCTGGCTCAACAAACATCCGAAAAAAGGGAGTGGAACATGAGGATCTATGTCATGAGCGTCTTCGTTGACGATCAGGCCAAAGCCCTGGATTTCTACACGGAGAAGCTGGGCTTCATCGTCAAGCACGACATCCCGCTCGGCGGCGATCATCGCTGGTTGACTGTTGTGTCGAAGGAGGCGCCGGAAGGAACCGAACTCCTGCTTGAGCCGAGTGAGCACCCTGCCGTTAGGCCATACAAATCTGCGCTCGTGAACGATGGGATTCCTGCAGCGTCGTTCAAGGTGGATGATCTCGAAAAGGAATTCGAGCGGTTGCGCCAGCTTGGTGTCGAATTCACGGTACAGCCGATGGATGCTGGCCCCGTCAGAATGGCTGTCTTCGATGATACATGTGGCAATCTCATTCAGCTCGTCGAAATGGTCGACGGAAGGTGAGGGCGGCAACGTCAACGGCGCGGCCTCACATATCGGCTACGGGTCGGAAGCGGCGAAGCCTAGCGCATGTCATACCCGATCTGTCGTCGGCGGCAGGTGTTCGAGCCGGTTCTGGCGACGTCGGGCTCCTTTGACGCGCGTGAAATGAAGGAACCTTCACTACAGCTCCAATGTTACACTCACCCGAGCGCGCGAGACGCATAGCATCAGCCGGTCCTGCCGCTTCGACGTCGGCAACACCTTGTCGCGATGCAGGACAATACCGTCGCGATAGCCACATTCGCAGGAGCCGCAGACGCCCATCTCGCAAGACGACGGCAGCGGGAAATCATGCTCGCGCAGCACATCGAGCAACGACTTGTCCGCAGGCACCAGAATCCGCTGCCCGGTGGACGCCACGGTGGCTTCGAACGGTTCGGGCTTGAAGTTCTCATCCACCGTCATCTGGAAATGTTCGCAGTGAATCTGCTCCTCGGACCATTCCGACAGCGACGACTGCACCGCATCAAGCAGCCGTTGCGGTCCACAGATGTAGACGTGGGTGCCGGGACTGGGCGGACCGATCACCGCCGGATCGAACCGTTCGCCGTGTTTAGAGAACCAGCACTGCAGGTGATTGCCGCAGACCTGCGCCAGTTCAGCGAGCAGCGGCGCCTCCGACGGCGACCTCGCACAATAGTGGAGCGTAAATGCCTTGCCCCACTGCTTCAGGCTGCGCGCCATCGCTAGCAACGGCGTGATGCCGATCCCGCCCGCGATCAGGACATAGCGTTCGCCGTCCGGCGTTAGAGGAAGATTGTTGCGCGGCGCGGAGATGTGGACCTCGCAGCCCTCTCTCAGTGTCTGGTGCGCCCACACCGAGCCGCCACGGCCGTTCGCCTCCCGTTTGATGGCGATCTCGTAGCGCGCGGTGTCGGCCGGATCGCCACACAGGGAGTATTGCCGCGCGCGCCCGTCGGGCAGGCGCATATCCACATGGGCACCCGCGCTCCATTCAGGCAGAGCGGGCCGCAGGGGATGAACGAGCGTCAGATGAATAACGTCCGGTGTCGAGAAGCTCAGCTTCTCGACACGCAGCTTCATGATCAAACGTGCTGTCATGGGCTGAGCAACTCGATCTCGTCGCCTGGGCGGATGATGCCGCCGCGCTCGATGCCGCAGTTCAGTCCGGAGCGATTGTAGAGCGGGAGGAAGACCGGCAGACCCAAAAGCTCTTCCAGGTACTTGCACGGAAAGTTCAGCCGCCCGCCGCGCAGGATCACGTCGCCGACGCGAAAGCGCCGCCCGACGAGATGGTTCAGCGGCACGCCCTTCACTGTCAGATTGCGGCGGTGGTCGCGCGGCTCCAGCGCGATCGGCACCTGTTGCAAGGGAGGATCGTTGCGGGAGATAGCATCCAGCGCTTCCTGCTCGATCAGCGTGACCTCGCGCACATCGGGCTTCGGCGAATAGGTGCCGAGACCGCTATAGTAACGGTCGCCGACGATCCCCCGTCCGACCACGCATTCCGCCTCGGCAAGCTCCTCCATCTCGTAGCTGGCGCTTGGCGCGATGTGGATGTGCAGCAGGACGCCGCGCCACTGCGTGGCGCCGCCGTCTTCGGTGACGGCGATCGAACCTGCGGGATGCGCGAACGCCTCGATCATCTTCGGCGGCGGTCGCTCTGGCGAATGCATGTTCACGGCTCATCCTTTCGTGCGTAGCGCAATGGCTTCGACTTCCACCAGCGCATCCTTCGGAAGCCGCGCGACCTCGATGGTCGAGCGCGCCGGAGGCGCATTGCTGAAGAACTCGGCGTAGATCCCGTTCATCACGGCGAAGTCGTCCATGTTCTTCAGGAACACCGTGGTCTTGACGACGCTCTCGAAGGATGCGCCGCCTGCTTCCAGCACCGCGGACAAATTGGCGAGCGACTGGCGTGTCTGCTGTTCGATGCCCTCCGGAATCGTCCCGCTTACAGGATCGATCGGAAGCTGCCCGGACGCAAACACGAGCTGGTCGGTGCGCACGGCCTGCGAGTACGGACCCGCCGCGGGCGCGGCCTTGTCGGTGCTGACGAGGAATTTGGTAGTCATGTGGTCTTCGCTTTCTTTGTCTGACGTTCGAGTCGGGGTCTATCCCGCGAGAAATTCCTCGCGGTTCATGTTGGCTTTGCGTGCGCGCTGATACTCGATGATGCGCGCGGTTTCGCTGGCGACGGCTTCACCCAGCATGCGCTGGATGATGTGCAGTGTGGTGTCGATGCAGAGCGACACGCCTCCGCCCGTCACCACCGCACCGCTGTCGATAATGGGAGCTTCCTGCACGTCGATCTGCGGATACGCGCCGCGCATCCGCCCGAGCGGCGACACTTCCGGCGGCACGACCGCGCGTTTCGTGGTGGCGGCGATGCCGTCGAGCACGCCGCTGGCCGCGAGGATCATGCCGCCCGTGCACACGGAGGCCACCTGCGTCGAGGCATGGACGCGCCTGACATAGTCGAGCGTTGCCTCCGACGCGGCCTGCTGCTCCCACCCCGGACCGCCGGTCACGATGACGACATCGCACACCGGAGCATTGTCGATGCCGAACTGCGCGATGACGTCGAGACCATTGGACAGGCGGATGATGCCCGCCTTCGGTGCGATGGTGCAGATGCGGATGCGAGGAGCGATCCGGCGTGCCATGGACAGCACGCCGAAGGTTGCGAGATCAATCGGCTCGACGCCGTCGTAGATGAAGATGCCAAACAGCATGGAGCTTTTCC
Source organism: Bradyrhizobium sp. Crot121 (assembly GCF_059512385.1). Classification (NCBI taxonomy): domain Bacteria; kingdom Pseudomonadati; phylum Pseudomonadota; class Alphaproteobacteria; order Hyphomicrobiales; family Nitrobacteraceae; genus Bradyrhizobium; species Bradyrhizobium sp. Crot121. The sequence continues at coordinate 18,823 of NZ_JCAMOR010000023.1, forward strand.
GCTTCAGCCGATAGTTTCATCCTTGGTTTCCCGCGCGGCAAAGGCCGCCCACAGCGTCAGGATGGCGATGCCGATCATCATCACCGAGACGCCCGTGGTGCCGCCGAAGTAACCGACCAGCGCCGTAGCGATGATCGGCGAGAATCCGCCGCCGATGGCGGCCGCCGCCTGGAATCCGAACGAAGCGCCGCTGTAGCGAACCCGCGGCCCGAACAGTTCGGGAAAGTAGCTGGATTCCAGTCCGAACATCATGCCGTGCCCGAAATTCATGGCGATGATGATGGCCAGCGTCACCGTGGCGACGCTCTTGGTTTCCAGCATCCAGAACAGGGGAAACGCGAAAGCGATGGTGAACACTGCGCCGAGCATGAAGAACACGCGGCGACCGATCTTGTCCGACAGCCAGCCGAACAGAGGCAGCGTGATCAGCTCGAACAATGCGGCATACATCACCGCATCGAGCATCATCTGCTTGGGCAGCGCCAGTGTCGTTGTGGCGTACACGACCACGAACACCGTGAGCATATAGACCCAGGACACTTCGGACAGCTTCAGGCCGACGGCGATGAGGAATGTCTTGAAGTTTTTGCCGAGAGCCTCGCCGAACGGGTTCTTCGAGAACGAGTCGGTGGCCTTCATCTTCTCGAAGACCGGCGTCTCCGGAACCCGCGAGCGGATGAACGTACCTAGCGCGAGCAGCAGGACGCTGGCCAGGAACGGAATGCGCCAGCCCCACGCCTGGAAGTCGGCCTCGGGAAGCTTCGTCGCCAGCGCAAACACCAGCGTCGCCAGCACCAGGCCGATGGGAAAACCGATCTGCACGAAGCTGCCGTAGAAGCCGCGCTTGTCGGCGGGCGAATGCTCGATGACCATCAGCGAGGCGCCGCCCCACTCGCCGCCAAGGCCGATGCCTTGAATGATGCGCAGCAGGATCAGGAGGATGGGGGCGAGCACACCGATGGAGGCGTAGTTCGGCAGCAATCCGATGCAGAACGTGCTGAGGCCCATGATGAACATCGTGAGCACGAGCATCGACTTGCGTCCCATCCGGTCGCCAAAGTGCCCGAACAGCGCGCCGCCTAGCGGGCGGGCCACAAAGCCGACGGCGTAAGTGCCGAGCGCGGCAAGCGTTCCCGTCAGCGGATCAATGGTCGGAAAGAACGCCTTATTGAACACGAGCGCCGCAGCGGTCGCATAGATCAGGAAGTCATACCACTCAATGATGGTGCCGACGCTGCTCGCAATCACGATCGATCGCATCTTGGAGCCAGCCGTTCGGGTGTCAGATATGGTCGCAGCAATGCTCATTTCCAACTCCTCAAAAAACCCCGGGAACACATTTCCCGTTTATGAGAGGTTTTTCCAAAGTAGTGGATGCAAGCGGTGTGCCGGAATTCTTCCGCCGAAAACGCTGAGCTTTTTCGCAAGCTCGAATGCTTTGATGAATTTGGAAGCTGCTGGCGCTCAAAAAAGCCCGCAAATTCGGCGCTGCATGCGATTGCGGCAAGGCGCCCGCGACCGCGCGCCGACGCCCATCAATTGACCGAAGTGACTGAAAAAGCGGCTCTGGCCGCAGCATCGGTCACGGCGGATCACGTCGCGGTTAGAAGATTAGTTTCCACTTCAGTGGATCACGATCGTACCTTCGCGGTGTCGATCACGAGGAAATACTCGCACGGCGTCTTGCCGAGATTGAGGAATGAATGGTCGGCATCCGCCTGGAAATAAAGGGAATCCCCCTGATTGAGATTGACGCGCTGATCGCCGATCGAGACCCGCATCCGTCCGCGCAGCACGAAGATGTACTCCTCCACGCCCCGACGATGGGCCACGAAGTTTCCGGTGTCCGCTTCCGGCGGTAGCGTGTTGAGCACCCAGTCGATCCCGCGCCCGGGAAGCACGGGAGAAATACACCGCCGCAGGAAGCCGGATTCCTCGTCCCTCAGGATCGGCTGGCGGGCGGCCGGGATATAAACGATTTCGCGTTCGACCGCGGGCGCCATCAGTTGCGAGAACGTGACGCCCAGCGCTTCCGCCAGCTTGGACAGGATCACGGTGGAGGGAACCGTCTCGCAGCGCTCGATCTTGGAGATCATGGAGCGGCTGACACCGGATGCCTCGGCGAGCTGTTCGAGCGAGAAGTTGTTCTTCTTCCGGAAATGACGAATCTCTTCGGCGAGAACCGAAAGCTGAGAACTGTCACTGGGATCTAAAGTGCTCAAACCGGTAATCCTTTTTGATGAGCACTACTCTTACGGATTCAGAGTGGTAAGGGCAATCTGGAGGTTGGATGGGGGCAGTCGCTGTCCTTGTGGTTTATCTGCGCTTCGAGAGAAGTTTCTGGAAGCTCACGCAGCCCTGTCGTCCTCCAGAATGAAACGCGGCGGTCCCTCCGCTGCGAGTGTCGCAAATCTGCGACAGGTCGGTGCCGTGTTCTGATGTCACCCCGCTGACATCCTTGCTTCCGCCCGACATGTTTTTCCTGCCGTCGCGCGGCATGAGCCGGCGATGGTCAGCAATCAAACAATAGCGGGAGTGAAGCATGAACAAGCCTGAATTCCTCACGACATCGACGAACCCGTTCGCGGAGCGGTACGACAATTTCATCGGCGGCAAATGGGTCGCGCCGCGCGCGGGCAAGTATTTCGACAACGCCTCGCCGGTGACCGGCAAGGTGGTCTGCAAGATCGCGCGCTCGGATGCGCAGGACATCGAGCTCGCGCTCGATGCCGCACATGCTGCCAAGGACGCCTGGGGACGCTCCAGCGTCGCGGAGCGGGCCAACATCCTCAACCGGATCGCCGACCGCATGGAGGAGAACCTGGAGCGGCTCGCGATCGCCGAGACCTGGGACAACGGCAAGCCGATCCGCGAGACCCGCGCTGCCGACGTGCCGCTCGCGATCGATCATTTCCGCTACTTCGCCGGCGTCGTGCGCGGGCAGGAGGGGAGCCTCGCCGAGATCGACCACGACACGGTGGCCTATCACTTTCACGAGCCGCTTGGTGTGGTCGGCCAGATCATCCCGTGGAACTTCCCGCTTCTGATGGCGTGCTGGAAGCTGGCGCCTGCGCTGGCCGCCGGCAATTGCGTGGTGTTGAAGCCCGCCGAGCAGACCCCGGCCTCAATCATGGTGTGGATCGAGCTCATTGCCGACCTGCTGCCTGCCGGCGTGCTCAACATCGTCAACGGCTTCGGGTTAGAGGCTGGCAAGCCGCTGGCGTCGAGCCCGCGGATCGCCAAGATCGCCTTCACGGGCGAAACCACGACAGGCCGGCTGATCATGCAGTATGCCAGCCAGAACCTGATCCCGGTCACGCTTGAGCTCGGCGGCAAGTCACCGAACATCTTCTTCAAGGACGTGGCGGCGGAAGATGACGATTTCCTCGACAAGGCGATCGAGGGCTTTGTGATGTTCGCGCTGAACCAGGGCGAGGTCTGCACCTGCCCGAGCCGCGCGTTGGTGCAGGAAGATATCTATGAGCGCTTCATGGAGAAGGCGCTGAAGCGCGTTGCGGCGATCGAGCAGGGCGACCCGCGCAATCCCGCCACCATGATCGGCGCCCAGGCCTCGAACGAGCAGCTCGAGAAGATTCTTTCCTACATCGATATCGGCAACAAGGAAGGGGCCAAGCTCCTGACCGGCGGTGCGCGCGCCATGCTTGGCGGCGATCTCGAAGGCGGCTTCTATGTCCAGCCCACCGTGTTCGAGGGCAACAACCGGATGCGGATCTTCCAGGAGGAGATTTTTGGACCGGTCGTGTCGGTCACGACGTTCAAGACCGATGAGGAGGCGCTCGCCATCGCCAACGACACGCTCTACGGCCTCGGCGCCGGCGTCTGGAGCCGCGATGCCAATCGCTGCTACCGCTTCGGGCGGGCGATCCAGGCCGGCCGCGTCTGGACCAACTGCTACCACGCCTATCCGGCGCACGCGGCGTTCGGCGGCTACAAGCAGTCGGGCATCGGCCGCGAGACCCACAAGATGATGCTCGACCACTACCAGCAGACGAAGAATCTCCTGGTCAGCTACAGCCCCAAGAAGCTCGGCTTCTTCTAATTCCGCGGCGTGATGACGGCGCGAGGTCCGCCCGCGCCGTCATCACGCAATGAAATTCCCAACAAACGCAATCGCTAGCAATATTTTGATTCACGCTGCACTGCGGCATAGCAATTGCTGTGCGACATCACGCAATCCTTCCACGGCCGTTTGAGTTGGGATAGAGAGGGCCAAATCATCCCTCTCATCCGGAAATGCCATGGCCGCACCCAAGAAAAGCGTCACGAAGGACTCAGGGCAGGAGAAGGGGGACGGCTCGCCGCCGGAATTCACCAAGGAGCAGGAACTCAAGGCGCTGCGCGACATGCTGCTGATTCGGCGCTTCGAGGAGAAGGCCGGCCAGCTCTACGGCATGGGCGCGATCGGCGGCTTCTGCCATCTCTATATCGGCCAGGAGGCCGTCGTCGTCGGCATGCAGATGACCCTGAAGAAGGGTGACCAGGTCATAACGGGCTACCGGGACCACGGGCACATGCTGGCCTGCGGCATGGATGCCAAGGGCGTGATGGCCGAGCTGACCGGACGCCGCGGCGGCTATTCCAAGGGCAAGGGCGGCTCCATGCACATGTTCAGCGTGGCCGAGCATTTCTACGGCGGCCACGGCATCGTCGGCGCGCAGGTCTCGCTCGGCACCGGGCTCGCCTTCGCCAACCGTTACCGGGAAAACGATTTCGTGAGCCTGGCCTATTTCGGCGACGGCGCCGCCAACCAGGGCCAGGTCTATGAAAGCTTCAACATGGCCGAGCTGTGGAAGCTGCCGGTAGTCTACATCATCGAGAACAATCGCTATGCCATGGGCACCTCGGTGACGCGGTCCTCGGCGCAGACCGATTTCTCCAAGCGCGGCATCTCCTTCAACATCCCGGGCCGGCAGGTCGACGGCATGGACGTGCGCGCGGTGAAGGCGGCAGGCGAGGAGGCGGTCGCCTGGTGCCGCGCCGGCAAGGGCCCCTATATCCTGGAAATGCAGACCTACCGCTACCGCGGCCACTCGATGTCCGATCCGGCCAAGTACCGAACCCGCGAGGAGGTGGAGAAGGTCCGCCATGACCAAGACCCGATCGAGCAGGTCCGCAACCGTCTGCTCGCCGCCGATGTCAGCGAGCAGGACTTGAAGTCGATCGATGCCGAGGTGCGCGATATCGTCAATGCCGCTGCCGACTTCGCCCAGCACGATCCCGAGCCCGATCCGTCCGAGCTCTACACCGACGTCTACCGCTAAGCGCAGACTGAAAACGAAAGAGTTATCCGGGAGCCGATATGCCCATTCAAGTTCTCATGCCTGCGCTGTCGCCCACGATGGAGAAGGGCAACCTCGCCAAATGGCTGAAAAAGGAAGGCGAGCCGATCAAGTCGGGTGACGTCATCGCCGAGATCGAGACCGACAAAGCCACGATGGAGGTCGAGGCCACCGATGAGGGCACGCTCGGCAAGATCCTGATCCCGGAAGGCACCGCCGACGTCGCCGTCAACACGCCGATCGCGACCATCCTGGCCGACGGCGAAAGCGCCGCCGATCTCGCCAAGGCCGCCAGCCCTGCCAAGCAGGAGAAGGCCGCCGAGTCGGCGCCCCCGGCGCAGGCCAAGGCCGAAGCGCCTGCGCCCAAGGCAGAAGAGAAAGTGCCGGCCGCACCGAAGGCGGTCAGCGAGCCTGAGGCGGAGGTGCCCGCCGGCACCGAGATGATCACCCAGACCATCCGCGAAGCGCTGCGCGACGCCATGGCGGAGGAGATGCGGCGCGATCCTGATGTCTTCCTGATGGGCGAAGAGGTCGCCGAATATCAGGGCGCCTACAAGGTGAGCCAAGGACTGCTGCAGGAGTTCGGCGCGCGGCGCGTGATCGATACGCCGATCACCGAGCATGGCTTTGCCGGCATCGGCATCGGCGCGGCGATGGCGGGCCTGAAGCCGATCGTCGAGTTCATGACCTTCAACTTTGCCATGCAGGCGATGGACCAGCTCATCAACTCCGCCGCCAAGACGCTCTATATGTCCGGCGGCCAGATGGGCTGCTCGATCGTGTTCCGCGGGCCAAACGGCGCCGCCGCCCGCGTCGCTGCGCAGCACAGCCAGGACTATTCGTCCTGGTACTCGCACATTCCGGGCCTCAAGGTGGTCGCGCCGTTCTCGGCCGCCGACTACAAGGGCCTGCTCAAGGCCGCTATCCGCGATCCCAATCCGGTGATCTTCCTCGAGAACGAGGTGCTGTACGGCCATTCCGGCGAGGTGCCGAAGCTCGACGACTATATCGTGCCGATCGGCAAGGCGCGGGTCGCGCGGAAGGGCCAGCACGTCACCATCATCTCCTGGTCCAACGGCATGACCTATTCGCTGAGGGCCGCCGACGAGCTCGCCAAGGAAGGCATCGAGGCCGAGGTGGTCGATCTGCGCACGCTGCGTCCGATGGACACCGAGACCATCGTCGCGTCGATCCAGAAGACCGGCCGCGCGGTGACGGTCGAGGAGGGGTGGCAACAGAGCGGCGTCGGCGCCGAGGTCGCCGCCCGCATCATGGAGCATGCTTTCGATTATCTGGATGCGCCGGTTACGCGCGTATCCGGCAAGGACGTGCCGATGCCCTACGCAGCCAATCTGGAGAAGATGGCCTTGCCTTCGGTTGCCGAGGTGGTGGAAGCCGCCAAAGCTGTTTGTTACCGGTGACGCATGACGGGCCCGCAGGAACAGCCGCTACCGCCTGACGTGATGGGTCGCGACGACGCGATCGAGGTGCTGCGCGCCTTTGTCGTCGACGGCGGGCTTTCGATCGCCTTCCAGCGCGCCTTCGAGGAGCCGGATATGTGGGGCCTGATGCTGGTCGACATCGCCCGTCATGCCGCACGCGCCTATGCGCGCGAGAGCGAGTACACCGAGGAAGAGGCGCTCGCTCGCATCATCGACATGTTCCAGGCTGAGGTCGCGCGGCCGACCGATCCGGGCAGCACCACGCCGCGATCGAAACAGGGGCATTGATCGTGACCGTCGAGCAATACCACTACGACTTCATGGCGGAAGCGATCCGCGAGGCGGAGATCGGCATCTCCGAGGGCGGATTGCCGATCGGCGCGGTGCTGACACGCGACAACAAGATCGTCGCGCGCGGCCATAACCGGCGGATGCAGGAGAAGAACGTCATCCTGCACGGCGAGATGTCGTGCCTGCGCGACGCCGGCCTGATCTCGTTCCATGATACGGTCATGTACACGACGCTGTCGCCATGCTCGATGTGCGCCGGTGCGATCGGATTGTTCAAGCTGAAGCTGCTCGTCATCGGGGAGTCCGTGACGTTCCCGGGCAGCAAGGACATCCTGACGCAATTCGGTATCCCCTTCATCGATCTCGCCGACACGAGGTCGATCGACATGATGAAGAACTGGCGCTCGGATCCCGCCAACGAGCGCACCTGGCAGGGCGATATCGGCAATTGAGGCGTCCTCTGCCCATACCGAACCGCCCAGACGATTCCGGCTGGTTTCCTCCCGCGACGGAAGCCGCCATGCAAAAGTTAGCTTTGTGAGGTCACCATGCCCATCAACATCCTGATGCCCGCGCTGTCGCCAACCATGGAGAAGGGCAATCTGGCCAAATGGCTCAAGAAGGAGGGCGACAAGGTCAAGTCCGGCGACGTGATCGCGGAGATCGAGACCGACAAGGCGACGATGGAAGTCGAGGCGGTCGACGAGGGCACCATCGCCAAGATCCTGGTGCCTGAAGGCACGCAGGACGTTCCGGTCAATGACGTGATCGCGGTGCTGGCCGGCGACGGCGAGGACGTGAAGGCGGCCGCGAGCGGCGCCGGAGCTGCGCCGCCGAAAGCCGCTGAGGCGCCTGCCGCAAAGCCCGCACCGGCGCCAGCGCCGGCTCCCGCCCAACCAGCGCCGGCACCGAAAGCTGCTGCGCCTGCGGCAGCACCGGCACCAGCGCCGCAAGCCGCAGCACCGGCGCCCCGGGGCAACGGTCACGCCCGCATCTTCTCGTCACCGCTGGCACGACGCCTTGCCAAGGAAGCCGGCATCGAGCTCGGGCGCATCAACGGCAGCGGCCCGCACGGCCGCATCGTCGCGCGCGACGTCGAGGAGGCGAGGTCCGGCAAGGGCCTGAAGGCGCCGCCGGCCGCGCCCAGCACGACGCCGTCCATCGCGCCGTCGATGTCGGACCAGCAGATCCTCGCGCTGTTCGAGCCGGGTTCGTATGAGATCGTGCCGCATGACGGCATGCGCCGCACCATCGCGCAGCGCCTCACCGCGTCGATCCAGCAGATCCCGCATTTCTATCTGACGATCGACTGCGACATCGGCAAGCTGCTCGTCGCGCGCGAGGAGATCAACGCCGCCGCGCCGAAGGACGCCGACAAGAAGCCGCTCTACAAGCTCTCGGTCAATGACTTCGTCATCAAGGCGATGGCGGTCGCGCTGCAGAAGATACCGAACTGCAATGTGAGCTGGACCGAAGGCGGCATGGTCAAGCACAAGCATTCCGACCTCGGCGTTGCGGTAGCGATGCCGGGCGGCCTGATCACGCCGATCATCCGGAGAGCGGAGACCAAGACGCTGTCGGTCATCTCCGGCGAGATGAAGGACTTCGCCGTCCGAGCCCGCTCGCGGAAATTGAAGCCGGAGGAATATCAGGGCGGCACCACGGCAGTCTCCAACCTCGGCATGTACGGCATCAACCACTTCACCGCCGTGATCAACCCGCCGCATGCGACGATCCTGGCCGTCGGCGCCAGCGAGGAGCGCCCCGTGGTGCGGAACGGCAAGATCGAGATCGCCAGCATCATGAGCGTGACGCTGTCCTGCGATCATCGCGCCATCGACGGCGCGCTCGGCGCCGAGCTGATCGGCGCCTTCAAGCAGCTCATCGAAAACCCCGTCATGATGATGGTGTGATGCGTGACCTCCAACGCATTGCTCTATGGTCCCTATGTTCTCGCAATAGCGCTGGCGATTGCTGCGCTGATCGTCCGTGCGCGTGATCTGGCATCGACCACCCAGTTCCGGATGATGCTGGGCGGCGCCGGGCTGCTTGCGCTTGGATGGACCGGATTCCTGGTTGCTCTGGCTAGATCGGATTTGTGATGGCTGACACTTCCTTCGACGTTATCATCATCGGCGCTGGCCCCGGCGGCTACGTCACCGCGATTCGCGCCGCGCAGCTCGGCTTCAAGACCGCTGTGGTGGAGAAGGCCTATCTCGGCGGCATCTGCAACAATTGGGGCTGCATCCCGACCAAGGCGCTGCTGCGCTCGGCGGAAGTCTATCATCTGATGCAGCACGCCAAGGATTACGGCCTGTCGGCGGACAACATCTCGTTCGATCCGAAGGCGGTGGTGCAGCGCTCGCGCAACGTGGTGAAGCGGCTCAACGAGGGCGTCGGCTTCCTGTTCCGCAAGAACAAGATCACGACCATCTGGGGCGAAGCGACGATCGATGCGCCAGGCAAGCTGACGGTCAAGAAGTCTTCCGTCGAGGCGCCGAAGGGCGCGCTCGGCGAGGGCACCTACCAGGCAAAACACATCATCATCGCGACCGGCGCGCGGCCGCGCGTACTGCCGGGACTCGAGCCCGACAAGAAGCTGGTCTGGACCTATTTCGAAGCGATGGTCCCCGACAAGATGCCGAAATCACTGCTTGTGATCGGCTCCGGCGCGATCGGCATCGAGTTCGCCTCGTTCTACCGTACCCTCGGCGCGGAGGTGACGGTCGTCGAAGTGCTGCCGCAGATCCTGCCGGTCGAGGATACCGAAATCGCGAAATTCGCGCACAAGGCGTTCGAGAAGCAGGGCATCAAGATATTCACCAACACAAAGGTGACAAAGCTCGACAAGAAGAGCGACAGCGTGGTCGCGACCATCGACGACGGCAAGGGCAAGCCGCAGACCATGGAGTTTGACCGCGTGATCTCCGCCGTCGGCGTGGTCGGCAATGTCGAAGGCATCGGGCTGGAGAAGCTCGGCGTGAAGGCCGAGCGCGGCATCATCGCGATCGATGGCTTCTGCCGGACCAACGTCCCCGGCATCTATGCGATCGGCGACGTCGCTGGTCCCCCGATGCTCGCGCACAAGGCCGAGCATGAAGGCATCGTCTGCGTCGAGGCGATCAAGGGCCTGCATCCGCACCCGATGGACAAGAACATGATCCCGGGCTGCACCTATTGCTATCCGCAGGTGGCGTCCGTCGGCATGACCGAGGCCAAGGCCAAGGAAGCCGGACGCGACATTCGTGTCGGCCGCTTCCCGTTCGTCGGCAACGGCAAGGCGATCGCGCTCGGCGAGGACCAGGGTATGGTCAAGGTGATCTTCGACAAGAAGACCGGCCAGCTCCTCGGCGCGCACATGGTCGGCGCTGAGGTCACCGAGCTGATCCAGGGCTATGTGATCGCGATGAACCTCGAGACGACAGAAGAAGAGCTGATGCACACCATCTTCCCGCATCCGACACTGTCGGAGATGATGAAGGAAGCGGTGCTGGACGCCTACGGGCGCGTCCTCAACATGTAACGAGAGGGACGGCGAACCGTGAAAGACAACGACAATCTCACCATCGAACGCCCGACCTTCGTCACCCATCTCGAATGCGCGATGGAGGGGGATCACTATCCCGCCGACCAGGTGCACAACCTCTCCAAGGCCGGCAAGCCGCTCTTGGTGCGCTATGACCTCGAGGGCGTGAAGAAGGCGCTGAGCAAGGATGCGCTGAAGCAGCGTCCCGCCGACATGTGGCGCTATCGCGAATTGTTGCCGGTGCGCCAATGCAAGGACATCGTCAGCCTCGGCGAGGTGACGACGCCGTTGATCCGGCTGCCGAAACTCGGCGCCAGGCTCGGCGGCGGCGAGATCATCGTCAAGGACGAGGGGCGGCTGCCGACCGGCTCGTTCAAGGCGCGCGGCCTCGTCATGGCGGTGTCGATGGGCAAGGCGCTCGGCATCAAGCACATGGCGATGCCGACCAACGGCAATGCCGGTGCCGCGCTCGCCGCTTACGCCACCGCCTGCGGCATCAAGACCACGATCTTCTGCCCGGCCGACACGCCGGAAGTGAATGTCAGCGAGATCGAGTTGCAGGGCGCGACCGTTTACCGCGTCAACGGCCTGATCGATGATTGCGGCAAGATCGTCGGCGAGGGCAAGGCCAAGGTCGGCTGGTTCGACACGTCGACCTTGAAGGAGCCGTACCGGATCGAGGGCAAGAAGACGATGGGGCTTGAGCTGGCCGAGCAGCTCGGCTGGGACGTGCCGGACGTGATCTTCTATCCGACCGGCGGCGGCACCGGCCTGATCGGCATGTGGAAGGCCTTTGCCGAACTGGAGGCGATCGGCTTCATCGGCAGCAAGCGCCCGCGCATGGTCGCGGTGCAGGCCTCCGGCTGCGCGCCGATGGTGCGTGCTTTTGAAGCAGGCACCGAGCACGCGACGCGCTGGGAAGACGCGCACACCATCGCCTCCGGCATCCGCGTGCCGCAGGCGATCGGAGATTTTTTAATCCTGCGCGCGGTCCGCGAGAGCAAAGGTTTCGCCATTGCGGTCGAAGACGATAAGATTTCTGCTGCGCTGAGCGAAGTTGCGCGCGAGGAGGGGCTGTTGCTGTGCCCCGAGGGCGCGGCCACTTACGCGGCCTACAAGCAGAGCCTCGCCGACGGACGCGTCACTAAAAGCGATCGCGTGATGCTGTTCAATTGCGCTACAGGTCTTAAGTACCCGCTGCCGCCGGTCACGCGCACGCTCGATCGTTTCAAGCCGATCGACTTCGCGCAATTCTAAGCCGGACATTTTCGAATGGAGTAGGCGATGCGAAAGGTAGTCTTGGCGTTCCTTGCGGTGTTGACATGGTGCGGCGCCGCCGTCGCCCAGAACTATCCTTCGCATCCGATCACTATCATCGTGCCGTTCTCCGCCGGCGGGCCGTCGGATGCGATGGCGCGTATCCTCGCCGAGCGGATGAAGGCCTCGCTAGGAGAGACGCTCCTGATCGAGAACGTCACGGGAGCGGGCGGCTCGATCGGCGTCGGCCGCGCAGTACGCTCGCCGGCGGACGGCTACACGATCTCGTTCGGCCATCTCGGCACGCATGTCGCCAACGGCGCCGTCTACAAGCTCGGCTATGACCTCGTCGCCGATCTCGAGCCGGTGGTGCTGTTGCCGAGCAATCCGATGATCATCGTCAGCAAGAACGCGATCCCCGCCAAATCGCTAAGCGAACTCTTGGCCTGGCTGAAGTCGCGACCGTCGCCGCCGACCGCCGGCACTGCGGGCGCCGGCTCCGGCAGCCACATCGCCGGGCTCTATTTCGAGACCGTCTCCGGCATCAAATTGCAATATGTGCCATATCGCGGCACCGCGCCGGCGTTGAACGATCTCGTTGCGGGGCAGATCGACATCATGATCGATCAGACCTCCAACTCGATCAACCAGGTTCGCGCCGGCACCATCCGCGCCTATGCCGTCACCGACGACAGGCGCGTCGACTCTGCGGCCGAGGTCCCAACCACCGATGAAGCCGGTCTGCCCGGCTTCCACATGACGCTGTGGTCCGGCCTTTGGGTGCCCAAGGGCACGCCGAAGGAGATCGTCGCCAAGCTGAACGCCGCGGCCGTCGAGGCGCTGAACGATCCCGCGGCCGTGAAACAGCTCGAAAACCTCGGCCTGCGCATGCCGCCGAAGAATCAGCTCACGCCCGAAGCCCTCGGCGCCTGGCAGAAGGCCGAGATCGCAAAATGGTGGCCGATGATCAAGGACGCCGACGTCAAGGTGGATTGAGGTTGTAGTCGGTAGCCCGGGTGAAGCGAAGCGCAACCCGGGACAGTGCGAGCCGCAAGGGAATCACTGCGCCGCGCCTGCCGGCGCGGTCGCCGCGGCGTTTGTTTCCTGCGTAACCACGCGCTGATCGGTCTTCGTTGCCACCGCCGTGCCGCTGCCAAAACGCGCGCGGTAGACCAGCAAGTTCTCCATCACGCGCTGCACATAATTGCGCGTCTCGGAGATCGGAATGCGCTCGACCCAATCGACCGGATCCACGTTCGGATCGCGTGGGTCGCCATAGGCCTTCACCCAGTCGCGCACGCGGCCGCGGCCGGCGTTGTAGCCGGCGAAGGTCATGATGTGACAACCCTTGTAATCCGCGAGCAGGGCGCTGAGTTCGGCTGCACCCATCTGGGTGTTGTAGACGGGATCGGAAACCATCCGGTCCCAGTCATAGGTCACGCCGAAGCGCTTGGCGGTGTCACGGCCGGCTTCCGGCGTCACCTGCATCAGTCCGACCGCATTGGCCGGCGACTTGTCGCGCTGGTCGAAGGCGCTCTCGGTGCGGGCCACCGAATAGATCACGCTGCGCTCGACCTCGGGCGCGACCTGAGTGTGGTTGGGGATCCCGATGGTTGGGAAGGCATAGCGCTCGAGCGCAAGGCCGCGCCCGAGCGCCGATTTGCCGAGTTGCAGCATGGCGGCCGCGTCGTTGCGACGGGCCGTAAGCTCGCCGAGCGCGTTAAGCGTGGCGACGTCGGTGCTCTGCTCGCCGAGATCGGTGGCGAAATACAGCGCCACGTCGCGTTCGCCAATCTGGTAGAGCATATCGGCGGCCCGTACGCGCTCGTCTGCGGCCGCCATATCGTCGGAGGCAGGGGCCGGCGAGGGCGTCCGCAGCTCGATGGCATCAAGGCCCAGCCTGGCGCGCGCGAGCTGTCCGTAATAGGCGGTCGGGTAGCGCGCGGCGGCCTCAAAGCTGGCGCGCATCGCGTCCTTTTCTCCAAGCGCTTCGGCGGCGCGTCCGCGCCAGTAGTTGGCGCGCGCCAGCACGATCGGATTGGCCGCGCCTTCGTCGATGCGCGCGAAGTGCGTCGCCGCCGTCACGGGATCGTTGAGATAGCGCAAGGCGATCCAGCCGCACGTGGAGTGGAAATCAGCGCGGTAATATTCGTTGGCCGGCAGCGCGGCGGCGGCGACAACCTGGTATGCGGTCTGGAACTTGCCCTGATCGAGCAGCTTGCGGGCCAGCGAGCGCCGCTCGCGCCACCATTGATCGGTGTCCTGCAGCGCCATGGCCTCGGGCGCGGCCGATAGCACCAGGTCCGCCGCGTCATCAACGCGGTTCTCGCCGAGCAGCCACTGCAGGCGGCAAAGCGTGTAGCCGAGATCCTTGCGGGCCTCGGTTGCGACATCATTGAGCTGGTCGAGCGCCTTGCTCGATTTCGCGGCCACCGCGCCGCACGCCTTCACGATCGCAAGCTCGTCGCTGCCGAGCCGTTGTGCCGCACGCTTGGCGCCGGCAAGATCCTTGGCGCCGATCCGCTTGTCCATGCGCGCGCGGTGATCCTCGCGGGTGAGGAGATCACCGAACACCTCGTACGCGTCGCCTTCCAGCCGATCCGACAATTCCTCCGAGCGCCAGGCGTCGCTCACCAGACGCGCAGCACCATCGCGGTCGCCTTCGGTTAGGAGCACACGCGCCAGCGCGAATTTGCCCTTGGAGCTGGTGGGCCGATCGCGGGTGAAGCGATGAACCGTGGCCGCATCGCTGCGCTCCTGCCACAGCCGCCCCTCGGCCTTGCGGCGCAATAGCGCCATGCTCGGCCAATCCGGATTGGCGGCCATGAACGCCGCATACCGGCTGAAATTCGCCGTCGTCTCCGTGTGGCGCAGGATGTACCATTCGACCAGCTTCTGGCCCGCCGGGTCGGTGATCTTGTCTCTCGTGGCGGTCGCCTCTTCCGTCTTCGCCTTGCGCGCCAGATCGATCCCGTCTTTCACCAGCGCGAGATCGCCCGACAGTGCCGGCGTCGGCGCAGCAGCTTCCTTCGCAGATGCATCCTTCGATTGCTTCGACTTGCGGCGCGCATCGGCGTGCTTGCCACGTCCGCGTTTTCCGCCTGCGGCGTCACGCTGGTTGCGCGCCTTCGACGCCTTCGCGTCGCTCGTCTTCTTGATGTGCGCTTGCTTGTGGCTCGAGCGCGCCGTCGCATCCGTCGAGAACAGCGCGAGCACAGCCACCGTGAGGAGACAAGACAGCGAACGTAAGCACTGGTTCATTCCATGGTCCCCCTGCGAACCATTAGACAAACCAAGTCGCAAACCGTGCGGCTTGAGTGACCTAAGGTTATCACAGCGTCGATTCACAACTGTCGCGCTCAGGCCACAGAGCGCAAAAAACGCTGAAGTGAATGGAACTCTAACCGCGGTTGAATTGCGGATTGATCGAGATGGAACTTCGCATCTGCCAATGGTCGCGTTTGTCGTATGATGTTCCCACCGAACAGACGCGAACGGCGCGAACTCAGCCGATAATCTTGGCCAAAGAGAGGTGAAGCGAGGTGTAACCTCGGGCACATCGCCTCGCGAGAACGGGACCTCGCATCCTCTTCGCTATTCGAAATTTCAATTCAATCCGGCCTCGCGTCGTTCGCCCGCTTGACCAGAGACTGATAATCACCGGGCTTGCTGATCTGGAAAGCGGCGGCGGCTGGATAGCGTCACGTCAACCTCTGGTGGCTATGAACAGCCGCTTTCCGAAGCGAGAATCGCAGCGTGAGTCGAGCTGAGCGAAACCCGGCCTTCGCTATGACGGTCTTCCGTGTTGGGTTTTCGCGCGCCCTAAAAACGCCTGCTAAGCGCCCGGAACGCGTCCAAATGGTTGCTAAGGGGCAACGTTTGTTGCGATGAGGCAACAGTTCTCTAAGATTTAACCGTTTAATTGGCCGGGTCTTGCACCCGCCGCTTTTTAGCCACACCCCTGCATGAAATGATGCTTTGTAAGGCTAAAGCCACGGCACTCGCGAAGCGATGGGATGATCACCATTTCCCGGGTCAAGGCAGAGATGGCTAGGGAAACTGGGTTCGCGATGGACGCCAAGACCAAGCTCAAGAACAGACTGCCAAGCCGCCACGTGACCGAGGGTCCCGAGCGCGCCCCGCATCGTTCGTATCTCTATGCCATGGGGCTCACCACCGAGCAGATCCACCAGCCGTTCGTCGGCGTGGCCACCTGCTGGAACGAAGCCGCGCCGTGCAACATCTCGCTGATGCGCCAGGCCCAGGCGGTGAAGAAGGGCGTGGCCTCCGCCGGCGGCACCCCGCGCGAATTCTGCACCATCACCGTCACCGACGGCATCGCCATGGGCCATGACGGCATGCGCTCGTCGCTGCCATCTAGGGAATGCATCGCCGACTCGGTTGAACTGACCGTGCGCGGTCACTCCTACGACGCCTTGGTTGGCCTCGCCGGCTGCGACAAGTCGTTGCCGGGTATGATGATGGCGATGGTCCGCCTCAACGTGCCCTCGATCTTCATCTATGGCGGCTCGATCCTTCCAGGCAATTTCCGCGGCCAGCAGGTCACCGTCCAGGACATGTTCGAAGCCGTCGGCAAGCACTCGGTCGGCGCCATGTCGGATGCCGATCTCGACGAGATCGAGCGTGTGGCCTGTCCGTCGGCCGGTGCCTGCGGCGCCCAGTTTACCGCCAACACCATGGCGACCGTGTCGGAAGCGATCGGGCTCGCACTCCCGTATTCTGCCGGGGCGCCGGCGCCTTACGAGATCCGCGACGCGTTCTGCGCCGCCGCCGGCGAGAAGATCATGGAGCTGGTCGCCAAGAACATCCGGCCGCGCGACATCATCACCCGTAAATCCCTGGAGAATGCTGCGGCCGTGGTCGCGGCCTCTGGTGGCTCGACCAATGCCGGCCTGCATCTGCCGGCGATCGCCAATGAATGCGGCATCAAGTTCGATCTGTTCGACGTGGCGGAAATCTTCAAAAAGACTCCGTACGTCGCGGATTTGAAGCCGGGCGGCCGTTATGTTGCCAAAGACATGTTTGAAGCTGGCGGCATTCCGCTGCTGATGAAGACGCTGCTCGATAACGGTTACCTCCACGGCGATTGCCTGACCGTGACGGGCCGAACGATCGCCGAAAACCTCAAAAGCGTGAAATGGAATCCGCATCAGGACGTGGTTCGTCCGGCGGACAAGCCGATCACCGTCACCGGCGGTGTCGTCGGCTTGAAGGGTAATCTTGCGCCGGAAGGAGCGATCGTGAAGGTCGCGGGCATGTCGAACTTGAAGTTTACCGGGCCTGCCCGTTGCTTCGACCGCGAGGAGGACGCCTTCGAGGCGGTCCAGAAGCGGACCTATAAGGAAGGCGAGGTCATCGTCATCCGCTATGAGGGGCCGAAGGGCGGTCCCGGCATGCGGGAAATGCTGGCAACGACGGCAGCGCTGACCGGGCAGGGCATGGGCGGCAAGATCGCGCTGATCACCGACGGCCGGTTCTCGGGCGCCACAAGAGGCTTCTGCATCGGTCATGTCGGACCGGAAGCCGCCATCGGCGGACCGATCGCGCTGTTGCAGGACGGCGACATCATCGAGATCGACGCGGTGGCCGGGACCCTTAACGTAAAGTTGAGCAACGCCGAACTCGCCGAACGCAAGACCAAATGGGCCCCTCGCGCGACTAACCACACATCTGGTGCGCTGTGGAAGTATGCCCAGCAGGTCGGGCCTGCGGTGGATGGCGCGGTCACCCATCCAGGTGGCGCGCACGAGAAACAGTGTTATGCGGACATTTGAGCGTACGATTATTGCGTTGATTTTAGGGGCCATTCCGGTGGCAGGCCCCGGATTCGCGTTCGACGGCGCCCCGGTCAATCCATCGGACGCCACGCTGCCGATGGTTTCCCCTCAGCCCAGCGCTGGGGGCGGATTGAAGCGGATCGCGGTTCCGCCGCCCACCGCGAATGCCGCCAATTCCACGAGTTCCTTCTCGTCGCTGCAATTTGCCGCAGAGGGCGGCCATCCCGTCGCCCAGTGGAAGCTCGGGCGGATGTACGCCGAGGGCGACGGTGTCGCCCAAGATGACCTGCGCGCCTTCGAATATTTCAGCCGCATCGCCAATGCGCATGCCGAAGATAGTCCCTCGGCGCCGCAGGCGACGATCGTGGCCCAGGCCTTCGTGGCGCTGGGGCGGTACTACCTCAACGGCATCCCGAACTCGAAGATCAAGGCGGACACCGACCGGGCGCGGGAGATGTTCTCTTATGCCGCCTCCTATTTCGGCAATGCCGACGCCCAGTATGACCTCGCCCGGCTCTATCTGAAGACGCCGGACGCCTCGCGGGAAGATTTCCGCTATGGCGCGCGCTGGCTCGGGCTTGCCGCCCAGAAGGGCCAGCACCAGGCCCAAGCGCTGCTCGGACAGATGCTGTTCAACGGCGACCGGCTGCCGCCGCAGCGGGCCCGCGGCCTGATGTGGCTGACGCTCGCCCGCGACAGCGCCGCTCCCGACGAGATGTGGATCAAGGAAAGCTATAACCGCGCGTTCGCCAAGGCCTCCGACGACGACCGCGCGATGGCGCTGCAGATGCTCGAGCACTGGGTGCAGGGCCGCCGCGACTAGCCAAGATTGGGTCGCCTGCATCCTCGACTGGAGGCCGCACTTCCTCGTCCGTTAGCGGGAAGGGCGAAGCCGCCGTTTTTACGCAGCCTCGAAATCGAGATCGGCCCACACCGGCACGTGGTCTGACGGTTTTTCCCAGGCGCGGACGTAGCTGTCGACCCCGACATGGGTCAGCCGGTCGCTGGCCTGGGGCGACATCAATAGGTGGTCGATCCGCAGGCCCCAGTTCTTCTGCCAGGCCCCGGCCTGGTAATCCCAGAACGTGTACTGGCCGGGCGCGTCGGTGACGGCGCGCAGCGCATCGGTCAGGCCGAGACCGAGCAGGGACTGGAACGCTTCGCGGGTGGTCGGACGGAATAGCGCGTCTTCCACCCAGGCCGGCGGGTTGTAGACGTCCGAGGCTGCCGGGATCACGTTGAAGTCGCCGGCAAGGATCAGCGGCTCTTCCGCTTTAAGTCGCTCCCGCGAGTACTCAAGAAGTCGCGACATCCATTTGAGCTTGTAGGGATATTTGTCGCTGTTCGCCGGGTTGCCATTGGGCAGATAGAGGCAGGCGATCCTGAGCACGCCATGCTTGTGCGTGACCACCCCTTCGAGGAAGCGGGCGTGCGCGTCTTCGTCATCGCCGGCGAGGCCCGACTTGGTCTCGTCGAACGGCAGCTTGGAGAGCAAGGCGACGCCGTTGAAGGTCTTCTGCCCATGCGTGACGACGTTGTAGCCGAGCGATTCGATCTCCAGCCGCGGAAACGCTTCGTCGGTGCATTTGATTTCCTGCAGGCAGACGATGTCAGGGGAGCACTCCTTCAGCCAGGTGAGGAGAAGCTCGAGCCGCTGCCGGATCGAATTGACGTTCCACGTCGCGATGCGAAGTCCCATTCGAAGTCCTCTATTTTTACGAGACCAAGCGTTT
The DNA here is from genome assembly GCF_059512385.1 of Bradyrhizobium sp. Crot121. Taxonomy (NCBI): domain Bacteria; kingdom Pseudomonadati; phylum Pseudomonadota; class Alphaproteobacteria; order Hyphomicrobiales; family Nitrobacteraceae; genus Bradyrhizobium; species Bradyrhizobium sp. Crot121. The sequence continues at coordinate 38,170 of NZ_JCAMOR010000023.1, forward strand.
CCGCATCTCGATGTGCGGGATGCCGGCCTCCTCGAATTCCTCGCCGACCCGCTCGAACCCGACGCGCGCGTAGAACGGCTCGGCGTGCGTTTGCGCGTTAAGGATCAGTTCGGGATAGCCGAGTTCGACCGCCTTGGCCATCAGCGCGTCCAGCACTCGGGCGCCCATGCCCGTGCCGCGCGCCGCCTTGAGCACGGCCATGCGGCCGATATGGCCGTCGGGCAGCAGCCGGCCCGTGGCCACGGGTGTGCCGTCCTCGGCAAACGCCAGCGCGTGCCAGCTCGGCGCGTCCATATCGTCCCACTCCAGTGCCTCCGGCACGCCTTGCTCTTCGACAAAGACGCCGTAGCGGATGGCACGGGCGCGTTCGCGCACTTCTTCCCAGGTGCAGACAAGGACGGAGGCGGACATGAGGCAGCGATACGGAAAGCTCATTGAAGAGGTGAAATGATACGGCCCGTTTGCCGCCAGCCGTGTCGCGGTCGCCATTCTGGCACATTGTCGAATCGCGACGGGGCGTTGGCGCGTGCCGTATCACCTAATAGTCGCAATTTCGGCCGTTGGCATACCATCAGCCGCTCGGCTGTGATAACCGTTTAAGAATTAATGGCGCAAAATGCGCTGTCGAGGGGCAGGCAGGGGCAGGATTGGGTCGTCACGGCCGTTGTGGGCCGGCGGACGAGCAAAAGGCATGAAGAAACGTAATTTGATTCTCGTTGCAGGCGTCATCGGCATCGCTGCCGTGGCCGCCTACGCCACCCGCTCTTCGTGGCTCGCCGGTGGCGGCGCAAACGCGCAGGCGCCGCAGCGGCCGCGCGCGGTTTCGGTCGAACTCGCCAAGGCGGAGCGTCGGTCGGTGCCCGTCGATGTCGACGCCATCGGAACCGTGACGCCGATTGCCAGCGTGGCGCTGAAGTCACGGCTCGAGACCACGATCATTGGCGTGCATTTCGAGGACGGCGCCAAGGTCAATGAGGGGGACCTGCTGTTCACGCTCGACGCGCGGCAAATCGACGCCCAGATCGAGCAGGCGGAGGGCGTGCTGGCCAGGGACCAGGCCCAGCTCGAGGGCGCGCAGCGCGATCTGCGCCGCTACAACGATCTCGTCGCCAAGGGCGCGACCACCCAGGTCAATGTCGACAATGCCAAGACCCAGTCCGACATCCTGATCGGAACCATCAAGGCCGACCAGTCGGCACTGGAAAATTTGCGGGTCCAGAAAAGCTACACTGTCATCCGCGCGCCGTTCGCGGGCCGCATCAGCGCCGCCAATGTGAAGATCGGCAATTTCGTGCGCCCCGCCGACACCCAGCCGCTCGCCACCATCAACCAGATGGCGCCGGTCTACGTCACTTTCGCGATCCCGCAGCGCGTGCTGGTCGACCTCCGCGACGCGATGGCGAAAGGCGATTCCAAGGTGATCGCGACCGTTCCCGGGCACAAGCGCTCGGAAGATGGCAAGGTCGCGATGGTCGAGAACACCGTGGACTCGACCACGGGCATGGTGACCGTCCGCGGCATCATGGACAATGGAAACGAGACCCTGTGGCCGGGCATTCTGGTGCAGACCGAGCTGATCATCCGTAACGAGGATGCCGTGGTGGTTCCGACAGTCGCGGTCCAGCGCAGCCAGAACGGCAACTATGTCTTCGCCGTGAAGGACGGCGTGGCCAAGGTCATGCCGGTCAAGGTCGACCGCACCTTCGGCGGTTTCTCTGTCATCGCCGAGGGGCTCTCCGGCGGCGAAGATGTCGTCGTCGACGGCCAGCTTCTGTTGTCGGACGGCACGCGGGCCGAGCCGCGCGCCCGCAAGGCCGGGGCGTGAGCGATGTCACTGCCCGAACTTTGCATCCGGCGACCGGTGATGACGACGCTGATCACCGCGGCGATCATCGCCTTTGGCATTTTCGGCTTCCGCCTGTTGCCGGTCTCGGCGTTGCCGAAAGTGGATTTCCCGACCATTGCCGTGACCGCGACGCTGCCGGGCGCGAGCGCCGACACCATGGCGGCCTCCGTCGCCGGCATCATCGAGCGGCAGCTCTCGACGATCGCGGGCATTTCCTCGATGTCCTCGAACTCCTCTCAGGGCACGAGCGTCATCACCATCCAGTTCGATCTGAACCGCAACATCGACGCCGCGGCGCTCGACGTGCAGACCGCGCTGACGATCGCGCAGCGCCGGTTGCCGATCGAGATGACGACACCACCCAGCTTCCGCAAGGTGAACCCGGCGGACTTCCCGGTTCTCTTCATCTCGCTGAATTCGGCGACACTGCCACTCTCGACCGTCAACGAGTATGGCGACATCACTATCGGCCAGGCACTGTCGCAGCTTCCGGGCATCGCCCAGGTCCTGATCTATGGCGCGCAGAAATTCGCGATCCGGGTCCAGGCCGATCCTGTCGCCGCGGCGGCGCGCGGGGTGTCGCTCGAGGACATCAGGTCCGCGGTGTCGCGCGCCAATTCCTCGACCCCGGTCGGAACGCTGAACGGGCCGAAGCAGGACGTCGCGCTACAGGCCTCCGGCCAGATGGACAAGGCGGCTGACTACCGCCAGATCTATGTCGCCTGGCGCAACGGTTCGCCGGTCAGACTCGACGAGATCGCAAAGGTCTATGACAGCGTCGAGAATGACAAGGTCGCGACCTGGCTGAACGACGAGCGCGCGATCGTGCTCGCGATCCAGAAGCAGCCCGACGCCAATACGGTCGCGGTGGTCGATTCCGTGCTGGCGAAGCTGCCGGCACTGCGGGCCTCGATCCCGCCTTCCGTGACCATGCAGGTGATGATGGACCGCTCGGTCTCGATCCGGCAGGCGGTCAGCGACGTCGAGGAAACCCTGCTGATCGCGATCGGGCTGGTCATCCTGGTGATCTTCCTGTTCCTGCGGTCGCTGTGGGCCACCTTCATTCCGGCGCTCGCGGTCCCGATCTCGCTGCTCGGCACCTTCGCGGCGATGTATGCGCTGGACTACTCCGTCAACAACATGACGCTGCTGGCGCTGACATTATCGGTCGGCTTTGTGGTCGACGACGCCATCGTCATGTTGGAAAACATCGTCCGCCACATCGAGCGCGGCATGCGGCCGTTCGAGGCGGCACTGAAGGGCGCACGCGAGATCGGCTTTACCATCATCTCGATCACCTTCTCGCTGATCGCCGTGTTCATCCCGGTGCTCCTGATGGGCGGCATCGTCGGCCGCGTATTCCGCGAATTCGCGGTGACGATATCGATCGCGATCATCGTGTCCGGCTTCGTCTCGCTGACCTTGACGCCGATGCTGTGCGCGCGCGTGCTGCGGGCTCATGACGAGACCAAGCGCCCGAATGTCGTGCTGCGGGCGTTCGAGGCGATGTTCGATGCCTTGCTGCGGGCCTACGAATGGGCGCTCGACTGGGTGCTGGCGAAAAAGGCGCTGATGCTCGCCGTCACCCTGGCGACGCTCGCGGGCACCTTCTATCTCTACATGATCGTGCCGAAGGGTTTCTTCCCGCAGGAGGACACCGGCTTCCTGATCGGCGTGACCGAGGCCGCAACGGACACCTCGTTCGAAGCGATGAAGGTGCGCCAGCAGGCGCTGGTCGACGTGCTTCGGACTGACCCTGCGGTCGATTACGTCAACTCGACCGTCGGTTCCGGCGGGCCCAACCCGACCGCGAATTACGGCCGCCTGTTCATCGCGCTGAAGCCGCAGAAGGAACGCGACAACGCCAGCGTCGTGATCGGGCGGCTGCGCCAGAAGGCCCGCGCCATCCCGGGCATGCAGGCGTTCTTCCAGAGCGTCCAAAATCTCAACATCGGCGGCCGCGTCTCCAAGAGCCAGTATCAATATGTGCTGCAGAGCGGCGATACCGAGTCGCTGTACCGGATCGCGCCCGACATGCGCGACAAGATCGAGAAGATCCCGGGCCTGCTCGACGTCACCACCGATCTCTACATCAAGAACCCGCAGATGACGGTCGACATCGACCGCGAGAAGGCCGCGGTCTACGGCGTCACCGTCGATCAGGTGCGCAACCAGCTCTACAACGCCTACGGCGCGCGCCAGGTCGGCACCATCTACATGCCCTCCAATGACTACCAGATCATCCTGGAGGTGCAGCCGGAGTTCCGGGTCGATCCGTCCAATCTGTCCAAGCTCTACATGAAGACCGGGAGCGGCCAGACCATTCCGCTGGATGCGGTCGCAAGGCTGGTGCCATCGGTCGGGCCGTTGCAGATCAACCACCAGGGCCAGCAGCCGGCGGTGACGATCTCGTTCAACCTCGCGCCCGGCACTTCGCTGGGCTATGCGGTCGACCAGATCACGGCGCTGGAGCAGAGCTCGAACCTGCCGGCCACGATCGCCACCGGCTTCTCCGGCACTGCGCAGGTGTTCCAGGATTCGCTCCGAGGGCAGGGCGTCCTGATCCTCGCCGCGGTGTTCGCGGCTTTCGTGATCCTCGGCATTCTCTACGAGAGCTTCATCCATCCGATCACGATCATCTCCGGCCTGCCGTCGGCCGGCATCGGCGCGATCCTCACTCTGATGCTGTTCAACATGGAGCTGTCGGTGATCGCGATGATCGGCATCGTGATGCTGGTCGGCATCGTCAAGAAGAACGCGATCATGATGGTCGACTTCGCGCTCGAGCGTCGTCGCGTCGGCTTGAGCGCCGAACACGCGATCCGCGAAGCCGCGCTCTTGCGCTTCCGCCCGATCATGATGACGACGTTTGCCGCGATCTTCGGCACGCTGCCGATCGCACTCGGCGCGGGCGCCGGCGCCGAACTGCGCCAGCCGCTCGGCGTGGCCGTGGTCGGCGGACTCTGCGTCTCGCAACTGCTGACGCTGTTCATCACACCGGTGATCTATATCTATCTCGACCGCATCGACCGTCGGCTGCGCCGCAAGCTCGAGCCGCAGGAGGAAGGTGGCGAGGATCGGCCGCACGTGGTGGCGGCGGAGTGACGATGCACGCAGGCGCTGTTTGCGACCTGCTTACAGACGAAAATCAGATCGAGAAGCTGGTGCCGCAGCCGCAGGAGGCGGTGGCGTTCGGATTGACCACGCGGAACGATGCGCCGATCAGATCGTCGACAAAATCGACCTCGGACCCCGCCAGGAACGGCGCGGACGCCGAATCGACCAGCACCACCGCCTCTTCACGGGAGATCACGAGATCGTCTTCCGCCTTGGCGCGGTCGACGTCGAACTTGTACTGGAAGCCGGAGCAGCCGCCGCCTTCGACCGAAATGCGCAGCATCGCACCGTCACCCTCGCTCTTGAGGATTTGACCGATCCGATGGGCGGCCCGCTCGGTGATGGTGACGGAATCAGTCATGGCAAGCTCCGAAGCCTTGTTTGAGCATGATCTTTGCGGACCATGTTCGCAACGTCATACCCATTTCATTTGGTATCCCGCGCTCACCATAGTTAAGTGCGGAAGGAAGCGGAATCAAATGGATAAGGACTAAAAAACCGTGTCGGTCGGAATGGCTGCCCCCCGCGCGCCCTATGCCTGCGACCCCGATCGCAGCCGCGGGCGGCTGTTCGCGGAGGCCCCGAGCAAGACCCGCAGCGCCTTCCGCCGGGATTGCGACCGCGTGATCCATTCCACCGCGTTCCGGCGGCTGAAGTACAAGACCCAGGTCTTCGTGTTCCACGAGGGCGACCACTACCGTACGCGGCTGACCCATTCGCTGGAAGTCGCGCAGATCGCCCGTGCGCTCGCCCGCCAACTCGGGCTGGACGAGGACCTGACGGAAACCTTGGCGCTGGCGCACGACCTCGGACACCCGCCGTTCGGCCATGCCGGCGAGCGGGCATTGGACAGGTGCCTGAAACCCCATGGCGGCTTCGATCACAATGCGCAGACGCTGCGCGTGGTTACCGCGCTGGAGCACCGCTATCCGGAATTCGATGGGCTCAATCTGACCTGGGAATCGCTCGAGGGCATCGTCAAGCACAACGGCCCGCTGACCGAGCGCGATGGTGCGCCGGCCGGACGCTACCGCGAGACAGGCGGCATCCCCATCGGTATTTCCGAGTACAACAAGACCTACGATCTGGAGCTATGGAGCTTTGCCTCGCTCGAAGCCCAGGTCGCGGCCTTCGCCGACGACATCGCCTACGATGCCCACGACATCGATGACGGCCTGCGTGCGGGGCTGTTCAAGGTCGACGAGCTCAAGGTGATGCCGTTGACCGCCGAGATCATCGCGGAAATCGACCGGCACTATCCGGCTCTCGACGAAGTCCGGCGTGGCGCGGAGCTGGTGCGTGAATTGATCTCGCATTTCATCAGCGCGGTCTTCGCGGAGGCGAGCCGGCGCCTGGACGCCGCGCAGCCGCAATCCGCCCAAGATGTGCGGCGTCATAACGGGCCGCTGATCGCGTTTCCTCCGGCCATTGCCCAGGAAGAGGCAGAGATCAAGGCGTTCCTCTGGCAGCGAATGTACCGCCACCAGCGGGTGATGCGGGTGATGGACGAGGCCGAACAGATCGTGTTCGACCTGTTCGCGCGCTACCGGCAATCCCCGGACGACCTGCCGCCCGAGTGGGTGGAGGGCAGGGAGGCGGAGACCGAGGCGGAACGCGCCAGGCGGATCGGTAATTTCATTGCCGGGATGACCGACCGCTACGCCCTGATCGAGCATAACAGGCTTTTTGACTCGACCCCGGATTTGCGTTAGGCGGCGCCCATGGCCGACAAACCTGCTTCTCCGCACCTTTTTGCCGATGTGCTCGCGCGCGTGCACGCGATCTGTGCCGCGCTCGCGGCTGAGGACCAATGGCCCGAAGGCATCGATTTCTCGCGCGTTGTGGTCGAGCCGCCGCGCGAGGCCAGCCATGGCGACATGGCGACCAACGCCGCAATGGTGCTCGCCAAGGAAGCCAAGGCCAAGCCGCGCGATCTCGCCGAGAAGATCGCAGCCAAATTGCGCGCCGACGAGCTTGTGGCGTCCGTCGAGGTCGCCGGCCCCGGCTTCATCAACCTGACCCTCAAGCCAAACGTCTGGACTGATGCCCTGCGCGCCGTGCTGCGCGAGGGCGCCGGCTACGGGCAAAGCGCGATCGGGGCCAAAGAAAAGGTCAATGTCGAGTACGTCTCGGCCAACCCCACCGGACCGATGCATGTCGGCCATTGCCGTGGCGCGGTGTTCGGCGACGCGCTTTGCAGCCTGCTGCAGTTCGCAGGGTTCGACGTCACGCGTGAATATTACATCAATGACGCCGGTGCTCAGGTCGACGTGCTCGCACGCTCGGCCTATCTGCGCTACCGCGAGGCGCTCGGCGAGGACATCGGCGCGATCCCGGAAGGGCTTTATCCTGGCGACTATTTGAAGCCGGTCGGGCAGGCGCTTGCCAAGGAATACGGCGACAAGCTGCTTTCGATGCGCGAGGCCGCCTGGCTGCCGGTCGTGCGCGACAAGGCGATCGCGATGATGATGGCCGAGATCAAGGACGATCTCGCCGCGCTCAACATCAAGCATGACGTGTTCTTCTCCGAGCGCTCGCTGATCGACACCGGCAACAACAAGGTCGCCGAGACCATCGATTTCCTGCGCGACAAAGGCGACATCTACGAGGGGCGTCTGCCGCCGCCGAAAGGCAAGCCGGTCGAGGACTACGAGGACCGCGAGCAGACGCTGTTTCGCGCCACCGCCTATGGCGACGATGTCGACCGGCCGCTGATCAAGTCGGACGGCTCCTACACCTATTTCGCGTCCGACATCGCCAATCATCGCAACAAGTTCGAGCGCGGCTTTCACAATCTGATCGATGTGTTCGGCGCCGATCATGGTGGCTACGTCAAGCGCATGCAGGCGGCGGTGAAGGCCGTGAGCGCGGGCAAGGCGGAACTCGACGTGAAGATCGTGCAGCTCGTCCGGCTGCTGCGTGACGGCGAGCCGGTGAAGATGTCGAAGCGCGCCGGCGAGTTCGTCACGCTGCGCGAAGTCGTCGACGAGGTCGGCTCGGACGCGGTGCGTTTCATGATGCTGTTCCGCAAGAACGATGCGGTGCTCGATTTCGATCTCGCCAAGGTGATCGAGCAGACCAAGGACAATGCCGTGTTCTACGTCCAGTACGGACACGCTCGCGGCCACTCGGTTTTCCGTAACGCGCGGCAGGAGGTATTACCCGACCTCCCGGACGAGGACGGCGCGCGGCGGGACTATCTTGCAGGGGCGGCGCTGGAGCGGCTGTCCGATCCGGCGGAACTCAGCCTTCTCAAGCAGTTGGCGCTCTATCCGCGCATGATCGAGGCAGCGGCCGTCGCACATGAGCCGCACCGGATCGCTTTTTATCTGTACGATCTGGCCAGCGAGTTCCACGCGCTGTGGAACAAAGGGGGCGATCTGCCCTATTTACGCTTCATTATGAATAATGATGCAGAGATCACAAGGGCGCGACTGGCAATGGTTCAGGGCGTCGTCTCGGTTCTGGCATCGGGTCTAGCTGTTCTAGGCGTCCACGCCCCAACCGAGATGCGGTAGCAGCAGGGGCGAAGCCTCTCGCGATGGGGATCGTGGGGGTACTTGGCAGGACCAACTCGTTCGCACCAGGAAGTTGCAGGCGACTTGGCGCTGTCCCGAAGGGGATGCAAGATCACGATGGCTGATCGATATCAAAACCGAACTTTTCCCGCCGACCTCGACTATGATCGCGGCAGCAATGCCGCGGGTCGGGCCGAAAGCGACCCGTTGGCCGAACTGGCGCGGCTGATCGGGCAGGCCGATCCGTTTGCCGCCAATCCGCCCAAGCCGCAGCCGGCGCCGCATCCTCTGCAGCCAGCGTCGCGTCCGCTGCAGTCGCGGGCCAATGTTCGCCCGCAGACCTATCAGCCGCAGGCTGACGATGAGGAGGTGGACCTGCCGGCCAGCCCACCGCCCTGGATGCAGCGCGCTCGCCATGAGGTCGCGCCACCGCAGCAATATGCTGCGCCGTCGCAGGACTATGCTGGGCCGTCGGAGGACTACGAAGAGCCGGATCTTCACCCGAGCGCCGTGCACCCGCTGCACCGCTACACCGCGCAGCACGCCGCGGCGCCCGTGCCGACGCCGGAATATCGCACGCCGGTGCCGGAATATCGCGAGGAGTTGCCGCTCGATGAGCCCGCGCAGCAGCTTGATCCGTCGCGCTACGACGATGCACTCTATGGCCAGATCGAAGCCGGCGGGCAGGATTTTCAGCGCGAAGCGGCGTATCCCGACGACCCCTACGCATATCAGAACGACGCTTACGAGGACGAGGAGCCTCCGCCGCGCAAGCGCTCCAGCGGACTGATGACGGTAGGAGCCGTGCTCGCGCTCGCGGTGGTGGGCACGGGCGCAGCCTTTGCCTACCGGACCTATGTCGGCTCGCCCCGCAGTGGCGAACCGCCGATCATCAAGGCCGACAACAGTCCGACCAAGATCATGTCGCAGCCTGACGGTGCCGGCAAGGCGCCAGACCGCATCGCGTCCGGCGACGGCACGGAAAAGCTCATCTCGCGCGAGGAGACGCCGGTCGACGTCACCTCCAATACCGGTCCCCGCGTGGTGTTTCCGCCGTTGAACCAAAATGCCAACCCGCCGCCGGTGGCGAGCGTCGCTCCGTCGGCAGCTTCGCCGATGACCACGAGCGGCACGCTGCCAAACAATGAGCCGCGACGGATCCGGACGCTTTCGGTCAAGGGCGACGCGACAGATGCCGGCGTACCGGGATCGGCCCCGCCTCCGCCGGCCAAGCCCGCGCCTGTCACGCGGACGGCGTCTGCGAACCCGTCACACGGCAATCCGGCCTCCGCCAATGCGAGCGCCAACACGCCGATGTCGCTGGCGCCCGGCGCACCTCAGCCCGATCCGGCGCCGACCCGGGTCGCTTCGACGAATCCGACGGCCACCGTAAGCAGCGGAGGGTACGTCGTTCAGGTCTCCTCGCAACGAAACGAGGCGGATGCGCAGGCCTCCTACAAGGCGCTGCAGGGCAAGTATCCAAGCGTGCTCGGCTCGCAGTCGCTGGTCGTGAAGCGCGTCGATCTCGGCGAGAAGGGTGTGTACTACCGGGCGTTTGCCGGTCCGTTCAGCTCCCTGGATCAGGCGACGCAGGTTTGCAGCAGCCTGAAGGCCGCCGGCGGGCCGCAGTGCCTCATCCAAAGGAATTAAGTGCGGTTTCCTTGACGCTCAGGATACATGCGGCCTAATCGGCCGCATGGTAAACCGAGCATTCATCACCGGCGTATCCGGGTTTGAGCTGACCGATGCCGAGCGCGAGTTCATTCGCGCCGAGCGGCCATGGGGCTTCATCCTATTCAAACGGAACGTCGAAACTCCCGATCAAGTATCTGCACTTGTTCGTGAATGCCGCTCCGTCGCAGGTCGAGCCGACGCGCCGGTCCTGATCGACCAGGAAGGCGGCCGAGTGCAGCGGCTTGGACCGCCCCATTGGCCCGTTTATCCCGCTGGAGCGGCGTTTGGAGCGCTGTACGATCGCGATTCGCAGCTCGGGCTTGCCGCGGCGCGGCTCAGCGCGAGCCTGATTGCCGCCGATTTGGGCGCTCTCGGGATCACCGTCGACTGCCTGCCGCTGGCGGATGTGCCGGTTGAGGGCGCCGACGCCGTGATCGGCAACCGCGCCTATGGAACTGATCCGGCCAAGGTGGCCGCCATCGCCCGCGCCGTTACCGACGGACTGGAGCAGGGTGGTATTTTACCGGTACTGAAACATATACCGGGTCATGGACGGGCCACGGCGGACACCCATTTCCGGCTGCCGACCGTTGATACGGTGAGGTCCGAGCTGGAACGGACCGACTTTGCGGCGTTCCGGCCGCTTGCGGACCTGCCGATGGCGATGACTGCACATGTTGTGTTTAGCGCGCTGGATCCCGCCCAACCGGCGACGACTTCTGCGACAATCATCCAACAGGTGATTCGCGACGGTATCGGGTTCCAGGGTTTGTTAATGAGTGATGACGTGTCGATGAACGCGCTCTCGGGATCGATCGCAGAGCGGACCCGGGCGATCATCAGCGCAGGCTGCGACATGGTCCTGCACTGCAACGGCAAGCTCGACGAGATGCGCGAAGTTGCGCGCGAGGCGCCGGAACTGACCGGCGAGGCGCTCGAGCGCGCCAAGCGCGCGCTGGCAGCACGGAAACCGCCGCTTCCGTTCGACCGGCTGGCGGCACGGGCCGAACTGGATGGCTTGATAGGACAAGTAGGTACGGCATGACCGCAGAAATTCTGTCGTTTGAGACCGGCCGGCCGGCTGAAGTCAGCGAGGACGAGCCGGCCCTGGTGGTCGACGTCGGTGGCTATGAGGGCCCGCTCGACCTCCTGCTGACGCTCGCGCGGCAACAAAAGGTCGACCTGGCCAAGATCTCGATCCTGGCGCTCGCCGACCAGTACCTGCAGTTCATCGAGGCGGCGCGGAAGATCCGGCTGGAGCTTGCCGCCGATTATCTGGTCATGGCGGCCTGGCTCGCCTACCTGAAATCACGACTGCTGTTGCCGGAGCCGCCGGCGGCGGAAGGGCCGAGCGCCGAGGAGATGGCGACCGCGCTCGCCAACCGGCTGCGGCGGCTTGAGGCGATTCGGGAAGCGGCGAACCGGCTGATGAACCGGCCGCAGTTCCAGCGCGATATCTTCCCGCGCGGCAATCCGGAGTCGATCGCCGAGATCAAGCATCCCAAGTTCACAGCGACGCTCTACGACCTGCTCACGGCCTACGCCACGCAGCGCCAGCAGCGGGTATTGGCCAGCGTACATCTGGCCAAGCGCACGGTGTGGTCGCTCTCCGAAGCGCGTGCCTCGCTGGAACGGCTGGTTGGTGCGGCCGATAGCGAGAACTGGAGCTGCCTCGACGAGTACCTGATGAACTACGTCGTCGAACCGTCGCAGCGGGCGACCGTGTTCGCGTCGAGTTTCGCTGCCGCGCTGGAATTGGTGCGGGAAGGCGAGATGGAACTGAACCAGAGCCGAGCGTTTGCGCCGCTCTATTTTCGGAGGCGTTTGCCGCAAGTGCCCGGTGCCACCGCGCCGGACCTTACGGCCGAGTAAGTGGAAGAAGGAGACCGAGCCATGGCAAGCCTGGCGGAAAAGCGCATGGAAGATGCCGAGGAGCACGTCACCGATCCGCAGGCGCGGCCCGAGGAATTGCGGGTTCTGGAAGCCCTGCTGTTTGCCTCCGCCGAGCCGATCGACCAGGCCACCCTAGCCAAGCGCATGCCCGAGGGCGTCGACGTCAAGGCTGCGCTGGCGCAACTGCAGGCGGAATACGCCCCGCGCGGGGTCAATCTGGTGCGCGTTGCCAACAAATGGACCTTCCGCACTGCAGGCGATCTCGCCTGGCTGATGACGCGCGAGACCACAGAGACGAAAAAACTGTCGCGCGCGGCGATCGAGGTGCTGGCGATCGTCGCCTATCACCAGCCGGTGACCCGCGCCGAGATCGAGGAGATCCGCGGCGTGGTCACCTCCAAGGGCACGCTCGACGTGCTCCTGGAAACCGGTTGGATCCGCCCCCGCGGGCGCCGCAAGACGCCGGGACGGCCGCTCACCTTCGGCACGACGGAAGCGTTCCTCTCGCAGTTCAGCCTGGAGGCGCTCGGCGACCTGCCGGGTCTCGACGAACTGAAGGGAACCGGTCTCTTGGATTCGCGCCTGCCCTCCGGCTTCAATGTTCCGACGCCATCGGACGATCCGACGCTTCGTGAGGACGAGGATCCGCTCGAGCCCGGCGACAATCTGGAACTGTTCCTGGCGCCGGTTGCCGAGCCCGAGGAGGGCAGTGGCAAGGATTCGGACTCAGAGGGCGCCGCCAAGGATTCGCATTCAGAGGGCGGAGGCGCTGCAGAGGATGATGGCAAGGATTCAGCCTAACCTCCGCAGCCGGAACGCCGTAGGTTAACGGTAGCAATATTGCGTAGCCGCGACAGCGATTTGCCGCGGCTTGAGTCCTTGTTTTTGACGCCCCGCGGGCCTACTTTCCGCTCGAAGCTTAGGCCGGTGCGCCGGTCGTCTTTGGAGGGTTTGCAGGATGGGTTCGCTTAGCATTTGGCACTGGATCGTGGTGATCGCAGTGGTCCTGCTGCTGTTTGGTCGCGGCAAGATTTCCGACCTGATGGGCGATGTCGCGCAGGGGATCAAGGCCTTCAAGAAGGGCATGCAGGACGATGACAAGACTGCAGAAAAGCCCGCCGAGCCGGTGAAGACCATCGATCACAACGCGGCGCCGTCGGCAGCGCGGTCGGACGTCGGCAGCAAGGCCGTCTAAGTTAGACGTCCCGTTGAGAAAAACCGCGCGCGCCCCCAAATCCTGTTAGAAGGGCGGGGGGCCATTTGCGCGTGAGCGGAATCTTTCATGTTCGATATCGGGTGGAGTGAACTGCTCGTCATCGCGGTCGTCGCGCTGATCGCCATCGGCCCGAAAGAGCTCCCCGGCGTGCTGCGGATGGTGGGCCAGTGGATGGGCAAGGCGCGCCGGATGGCCGCCGAATTCCAGGGCCAGTTCCAGGAGGCCATGCGCGAGGCCGAGATGGCCGATCTCAAGAAGAGCTTCGACGAAGTCAAGGAAGCCGCCACGGGCTTTACCAGCAATAACGTCATGACGTCGCTGCAGAAGGACGTCAACGACGCCATGCAGATCGGCGACATCGAGAAGCCCCCGGAGGTCAGGCCTGCAGATGCGCCGGCCGCTCTGCCGCCGGCATCGGAAAGTGATACGCCGGTCATTCCAACGACGCCGGCAGCGCCCACGCCGGAGACCTTTGTCGAAGCCGAGGCGCACGCGGCGGCAAACGAGCCGCGCGCGATCGTCAAAGAAGCTGAGCCGGCAGCGCCGCAGGACACGCCTGAGGTGCCCGACATGCAAAAGAGCGCGAAAGCGTCATGAGCGCCGAAGACATCGAAGCCAGCAAGGCGCCGTTGATGGACCACTTGATCGAGCTGCGCTCGCGGCTGATCAAGGCGCTGCTCGGATTCGGCGTGGCGTTCCTCTTCTGCTTCTTCTTCGCCAAGCAGATCTACAACGTGTTGGTGTGGCCGTTCGTCTGGGTCGCGGGGCCGGATAATTCGAAATTCATCTATACCGCGCTGCTGGAATATTTCGTCACCCAGCTCAAGCTTGCGCTGTTCGGCGCCGGCTTCATCTCATTCCCGATCGTCGCGACCCAGATCTACAAGTTCGTGGCGCCCGGCCTTTATCGGCACGAGCGCAACGCGTTCCTGCCGTATCTGATCGCCACTCCCGTGTTCTTCGTGGCTGGCGCGATGCTGGTCTATTTCGTGGTGTTGCCGATGCTGGTGCGGTTCTCGCTCGGCATGCAGCAGATGGGCGGCGCGGAGACGGCGCAGATCCAGCTCCTGCCGAAGGTCGGCGAGTATCTGTCGCTGATGATGTCGCTGATCTTCGCCTTCGGCATCGCGTTCCAGCTTCCGGTGATCCTGACGCTGCTCGGCCGTATCGGCATCGTGACGTCGAAGATGCTGCGCGAGAAGCGGCGCTATTTCATCGTCATCGCTTTCATCATTGCCGCGGTCCTGACCCCGCCGGACGTGCTGAGCCAGGCCTCGCTCGCGATCCCATTGCTGGCGCTCTATGAGGGCGCGATCATCGCCGTGCGCATGGTGGAAAAGAAGGCAGCCGCCTCCCAAGCCTCGACCGGCGGCACACCCAACGCCGCCAATCCGGCGGAGTAGGGCGTTATTCGTCATGCCCGGGCTTGTCCCGGGCATCCACGTCTTTTACAGACCGTGCAATCGAGGCGTGGATGGCCGGGACAAGCCCGGCCATGACGTAGGAATGTGGTCATGCACGACATCAAAGCGATCCGCGACAACCCCGAAGCTTTCGACGCCGCAATGAGCCGGCGCGGCTTTGCGCCCCTGTCGCCGTCGCTGCTGGCAATCGACGAGAGGCGCCGCGCGGCAATTCTGTCGTCCGAGCAGGCGCAGGCGCGGCGCAATGCGGCGTCCAAGGAGATCGGCGAAGCCAAGAAAGCCAAGGACGAGGCGCGCGCGGCGAAGCTGATGGCTGAAGTCGCCGACCTCAAGACCTCGCTGCCGGAGCTCGAGGCCGCCGCAAAAGTTGCCGATGAGGAGCTGAACACGCAACTCGCCGCGCTTCCGAACCTGCCGGCACAGGATGTGCCTGATGGCGTCGACGAGCACGGCAACGTGCAGCATCACGTGTTCGGCGCACCGCGGCAGTACGGCTTCGCGCCGAAGCCGCATGACGATCTCGGCGGCGCTCTCGGCTACATGGATTTCGAGGCGGCCGCGAAATTGTCGGGCGCACGCTTCGTCGTGCTGAAGAAGGGATTGGCGCGGTTGGAGCGGGCGATCGGGCAATTCATGCTCGACCTGCACACCAATGAGCACGGCTACACCGAAATCAATCCGCCGCTGCTGGTGCGCAATGAGGTGATGTTCGGCACCGGGCAATTGCCGAAATTTGAAGACGATCAGTTCTGGGCGATCAAGGGCGAACTGCTGACGGCCGGTGTAGAGCGGCTGAAGAGCGAACGTCTCGGATTGATCCCGACCGCCGAGGTCTCGCTGACCAATTTGGTGCGCGAATCCATCGTCGACGAAAAAGAGTTGCCGATGCGGCTGACCGCGCTCACGCCCTGCTTCCGCGCCGAAGCGGGCGCCGCCGGCCGCGACACGCGCGGCATGATCCGCCAGCACCAGTTCACGAAGGTCGAGCTGGTCTCGATCACGACGCCGGAGACCAGCCGCGACGAACATGAGCGCATGCTGGCCTGCGCCGAGGAAGTGCTGCGTCAGCTCGATCTGCATTATCGCGTGATGACGCTGTGCGCCGGCGATATGGGCTTTTCCGCGCAGAAGACCTACGACATCGAAGTCTGGATGCCGGGACAATTTTCAGGTCAGGGCGATGGTGGCGCCTATCGTGAAATCTCGAGCTGTTCGGTCTGCGGCGATTTCCAGGCCCGGCGAATGGATGCGCGCTATCGCGCCGGCGATGGCAAGCCGCGCTTCGTGCATACGCTGAACGGCTCCGGCACCGCGGTCGGCCGAGCGCTGATCGCCGTGATGGAAAACTATCAGCAGCAGGACGGCTCGATTGCCGTTCCCGACGTGCTGCAGCCCTATATGGGCGGCTTGAAAGTGATCGAGCACGACAAGTGAAGTGAATCTGCAAGATGGCGCTGCATCGCGACATCTACTGGATCGGACGGCAATGGGCCGTCACCGGTTTCGGGATGCAGCTCATCGATCAAAGGCACGAGGGAAAGTTCGATATCGAGATCGCGAGGCTCTGGGACGAGGGGCTCGCGGGCGATCTGGGCGCGCAGAAATGGTTCGATCCGGTCGATTTCGGCAAAGGGCTTTGGGTCGCGCGGCAGCGCCACACGAAACCGCCGGCACCCGCTCAGGTCGACGTGGCGCCCGACGCGTCGGTCGCCGGGAAAGCGGAGGTTGCAACGGCTGGTGCCGTTGAGCCGCCACCGCGGAAAACCACTGGATCTCAGCTTCGGATCGCCGGCAGCGCCAAATTCCTGCGTCCCTGGCGAGTCCGGATGAAGCAGTAACAACCCGCAAGTCACCGGGTTTGCCTCTGCGGCGTTTGCCGGTTAAGACCTTTGGCAAGACAGGCGATCGAACAGGGCATTTTGACGGATGCGAATTCTCTGCACCAATGATGACGGCATCCACGCGCCCGGGTTGAAGGTCGTCGAGCAGATCGCGCGCGCTTTGTCCGACGATGTCTGGGTCGTGGCGCCCGAGCTCGACCAGTCCGGCGTATCGCATTCCCTGTCGCTGAACGATCCCTTGCGGCTGCGCGAGATCGGCCCGCGGCACTTCGCCGTCAGGGGTACGCCGACGGACTGCGTGATCATGGGCGCACGCCATATCCTCGGGGCCAAACTGCCGGATCTCGTGCTGTCGGGCGTCAACAAGGGCCGCAACGTCGCCGAGGACGTGGTCTATTCCGGCACCATCGCCGGCGCACTCGAGGGCACCATTCTGGGCCTGCCGTCGTTCGCGCTGTCGCAGGAATTCAGCATCGAGACGCGTGAAAAGCCGCTCTGGGACACCGCGCTGCAATTCGGCCCCGACATCGTGCGCAGGGTGATGGATGCCGGCATCCCCAAGAACACGGTGATCAATGTCAATTTTCCGGCCTGCCTGCCTGACGACGTCAAGGGCATCCGAGTCACCCGGCAGGGTAAGCGCAATCTCGGTTTCCTGAAGATCGACGAGCGCCGCGACGGCCGCGGCAATCCATATTTCTGGATCGGCTTTGAGCGCACGGCGATGATGGATACGCCCGCGGAAGGCACCGATCTCGCGGCGCTCAGGGCGCACTACGTGTCGGTGACACCGCTGCGGCTTGACCGCACCGATGAAGCGTTTTCGGAAACGCTGACGTCGACGTTGAAATAGGGTTCGTAGCTTCGTTGCCCGGATGAAGCGAAGCGCAATCCGGGCTACGGATTCGATGCTAAACCGGCGCGCTCTTCAGCGTGCTGTCGATCAGTTGGGCGAGCGTTTCAAGCTGGAATGGCTTCTGCAGCGCGGGCCGATCGCGATATTCCTCCGGCAGGCCTGACGAGCCATAGCCGGTCGCGAAAATGAAGGGGCGGTTGCGCGCGTTGATCAATTCGGCGACGGGCGTGATTACCTTGCCGTTGACATTAACGTCGAGGATCGCGAGGTCGAACTCAGTCGATTGCGCGAGCTTGACCGCTTCTGAAATTTCCCCGGCCTCGGCCGCAACGCTGTGACCCAGCTCTTCCAGCATGTCGGCGACCATCATCCGGATCATGACCTCGTCCTCGACGAGAAACACAGAACAGCCCTCAGGCCGTGCGGTAGTCATGTCGGAATCCTTGCCTGTCCCTGCGCCACGTTCGCAAATATCTCCCGCAGGCGCAACGTAAACGTTCGCACTCATGCTCGCCTCACAGAGCCTCGATCATGCGTCGTTGCCGATCATATGGGTAATAAAAATACTTGCTCGCCAACGCCGCGCCATGGCTATGGTTCCGGGGAGGGAACGCGATCGTGAGGGAAATTTTCCTCAACGCGGGATTTCGAGTTGGTGTGGCATTAATCGGTTAGGATCGTGCTCGGCAACCGTGCCGCGCAGCAAGCTTACGAGACCCGCTATGGCCAGCACATCTGAGCCGCCCGAGAAAATGATGTTTCAGCTCGCGCTGCGGCGGCGCGGCATCAGCGACCAGTCGGTGCTTCGTGCGATGGAGGAGGTGCCGCGTGAGCGGTTTGTCGCGGCCAATGACCGCGACCATGCTTACCGCGACAGCGCGCTCGGCATTGCCTGCGGGCAGACCATCAGCCAGCCCTTCGTGGTCGCCTACATGACCGAACAGCTCCAACTCAACCGGGAGCACCGGGTGCTCGAGATCGGCACCGGCTCCGGCTACCATGCCGCGGTCCTCTCGCGGCTGTGCAAGCATGTGCTGACCATCGAGCGCTATCGGACATTGGCCGATACGGCCCGCCAGCGGCTGGAGAAGCTCGGCTACTACAATATCGAGGTCATGCTTGGCGACGGCTTCGACGTGCCTGCCGGGGGCGGCGATTTCGACCGCATCATCGTCACCGCCGCGATGGAGCAAATTCCGGAGAAGCTTTTGCAGCGGCTCGAGGTCGGCGGCATCCTGATCGCGCCGGTCGGCCCACACCATGGTACCCAGACCTTGGTGCGGGTGACCAGGACCGAGACCGGCTTCGAGCGCAAGGAACTGGTCGACGTGCGCTTCGTGCCGGCCCTGCCGGGGGTGGCGCGGGAACTGTAGAGTCTGGGGATTGCTGCCTCGCGCCAATACCTTATTCCGAAGGTTAAGCGGTTATTTACTCGGTACGTGTTTACTCAAAACAGTATTTTGTTGCGTACGAGTGAGTAACCATGTCCGCTCTTGTCGAGTTGCTTCGCTCGCGCCGCGTCCCGCAGGTGACGGTGCTGGCGCTGATGTCGGTCGGTTTTGCCGGGTGCAGCGGCGACATGTCGACGCGCTTCTCGCAAAACTCTTATTCCAGCAATCCTTTCGCCTTCGAGCCCCAGGCGACCGGCTCTGTGCCGCAGCAGCCGGTCGAGCGGCGTGAGTTGCCGCAATATGCGCGGCCGCAATCGCCCTATTCGCAGTCCCAGCCCTATCAGTCCCAGCCGCTGCCGCCGCCGGTTGCTGCGCCGCAATCCTATCCGGTCTCGAACTCCAGCGTAGCAGGGGGCGGGCGGGGCGTGGCATCCTATGCGCCGCCACAACAACCGCCGCGCCTTGAGGCGCCCCAGCAGCAGCGTCTCGAGACGACTGCTGCCGTGCCGCAGTCGGTGGCGCGCGCGCCCGCAGGCCATGGCGGCACTACCATCATCGTCGGCACCAGCGATACGCTGGAAGTGCTGTCGAAGCGCTACAACGTCTCGACAGCCGAGATCCTGCGCGCCAACGGCTACAAAGGGCCGCGCGCGCTGTCGCCCGGTCAGCAGCTTGTCATCCCGCGTCCGGCTGCCGTTGCGGCGGCGCCGGCACCTGCCGTGGCGCCGCCGGCAAGCAAGCCGGTCGCGGTCGCAGCCACGGTTGGAGGCGTCCATTACGTCAACAGGGGCGACACGCTGCACAGCATCGCGCGCCAGCATCACGTCTCGCCGGCCGAGCTTGCCAAGGCCAACCATCTCGATCAGTCGGCCAGGCTCAGCCTAGGCATGAAGCTGACCGTCCCGGGCGCCAAGACCGCTGCGGCCGCGCCCACGGCGCCGGCAGTTGCGCCGGCTCCCGCTGCCGCGCCAGCCGCTCCGGCACCGAAGGTGGTTGCGACCGCCCAGCCGCAAAGCGCCCGGCTGGTTCAGCCCGCGGCGAATGTCGAACAGCCTGCTCCGGCCGCGGAACCGGTGGCGGTCAAGCCCAGCGAGACCACGAGCTCGTTGCCGACCTTCCGCTGGCCGGCCCGCGGCAAGGTGATCACCGGCTATGGCGCCAAGACCAACGGCAAATCCAATGACGGCATCAACCTCGCGGTGCCCGAGGGCACGCCGGTGAAGGCCGCCGAGGATGGCGTGGTCGCCTATTCCGGCAACGAATTGAAGGGCTATGGCAACCTGGTCCTGGTGCGGCACTCGAACGGCTACGTCACCGCTTATGCCCATGCCAGTGAGCTGCTGGTGAAGCGCGGCGATACGATCAAGCGCGGCCAGGTGATCGCCAAGTCGGGCCAGTCGGGAGAGGTGAGCTCGCCGCAGCTTCACTTCGAGATCCGCAAGGGATCATCGCCGGTCGATCCGCTGCAATTCCTCAACGGCGCGTGAGGCCGTCTTCGTCATTGCCGGGCCTGACCCGGCAATCCATCTTTGAACAAAGCGCTTTTGTGAAGATCGATGGATACGCGGGTGAAACCCCGCGTAGGACGATCGAAATCTTGGCCTGCTCTGCGCGCCATGCTGGGCGCCTTACTTGCCCGCTAGCCTCACGCCAAGCCGGCCGGCCAATTCCTGCGTGAACTGCCAGGCGACGCGGCCGGAGCGGGAGCCGCGGGTGGTCGACCATTCCAGCGCCTCGCGCTCCAATTCCTCGCCATCGACCTTGATGCCGAAATGGTCGCAATAGCCTCTGACCATGGCGAGGTATTCATCCTGGCTGCAGCGGTGGAAGCCGAGCCACAGGCCGAAGCGGTCGGACAATGAGACCTTCTCTTCGACCGCTTCGCCGGGATTGATCGCAGTGGAGCGCTCGTTCTCGATCATCTCGCGCGCGAGCAAATGCCTGCGGTTGGACGTGGCATAGAGGATGACGTTCTCGGGACGTCCCTCGATGCCACCTTCCAGCACCGCCTTCAGCGACTTGTACGAGGCGTCGTTGCCGTCGAAGGAGAGGTCGTCGCAGAACACGATGAAGCGGAAATCGGAGGCGCGCAGCACTTCCATCAGCATCGGCAGGCTCTCGATATCCTCGCGATGGATCTCGATCAGCTTCAACCGGTCCGCAGGCTTGCGGTCGAGATTGATGCTGGCATGTGCGGCCTTCACCAGCGAGGATTTCCCCATGCCGCGCGCGCCCCAGAGCAGCGCGTTGTTGGCGGGCAGCCCGTTGGCAAAGCGCTCGGTATTTTCGATCAGGATGTCGCGCATCCGGTCGATCCCCTTGAGCAGGAAGATCTCGACGCGGCTGACGCGGGCGACGTTCGAGAGCCGTCCGTCCGGATGCCAGACGAAAGCATCGGCCGCACCAAGCTGCTCGCTTGCGTCGGAGTCCGGGGCGGCGGCGGAGAGGTGGCGCGCGATCGCTTCCAGGGCGTTCGCGATCCGCTCCGCGGTGTCGCCGTTGGGCTCGCTTGCCGGACCTTTTGTCGCGGTTTTGCGGGGGCCTTTGGAGGCCAGTTTGGGCATGGCGCGAGGCGCTGATTTTTTGGCTTTTTTCGACATTTGCGCAGTTCCTGAGGGGGCAGCCTTTAACGGGCCTTGGCGGTTGCCGCAAGCGGCCTAAATGAGGGGCTGTTAACGTTGCAATTGGGCCGGCCGCCGCTATAGTCCGCGCGAATTTGCCCGGACCGGGCTTGACGCGCCAGGCGTCGCCGGTCCTTTTCCCGTCTCACGAGGATTGTCCGAATGCTGATTACTCCTGCGTTTGCCCAGGCCGGAGCCGGCGGCGATGCCAACAGCATGTTGATGTCGCTTCTGCCGTTCGCCCTGATCTTCGTGATCATGTACTTCCTGATTCTGCGCCCGCAGCAGAAGAAGGTGAAAGACCATGCCGAGCTCGTCAAAAACATTCGCCGCGGCGACACCATCGTGACCTCGGGTGGCCTCGTCGGCAAGGTGACCAAGGTGGTCGACGACGACCAGATCGAGTTCGAAATCTCCGATGGCGTCCGCGTGCGGCAGATGCGGCAGATGATCTCGGGCGTGCGCACCAAGGGCGAGCCGGCGAAGGAAAAAGCCGAGGCCAAGGACGAGACATCCGCGAAGTGATCGTCGCGCCGCAATTTTCGATCTGACAGGTCAAGGCGATGTTGTATTTCACGCGGTGGAAGGCGCTGGGGATCATCCTCACGGCGCTCGTGGTGTGCCTTTGCGCCGTGCCGAACTTTTTCCCGGAATCGCAGGTCAAGACCTGGCCGGGGTGGGCGCAGCGGCGCCTGGTGCTCGGCCTGGACCTGCAGGGCGGCTCCTATCTGCTGCTCGAGGTCGATTCCAACTATGTGAAGAAAGAGAAGCTCGACCAGATCCGCGACGACGCGCGGCGCGTGCTGCGCGACGCCAAGATCGGCTACACCGGTCTCAACGCGCGCAACGATGCCGTGGAGGTACGGATCAGCCGCGATACCGACCTGCCGACCGCGCTCTCCAAGTTGCGTGAGCTCTCGCAGCCGCTCGGCGGCTTGCTTGGTTCCAGCGGCCAGCGCAGCCTCGAAGTGTCCGATGCCGGCGGCGGGCTGATCCGCCTGACCGTGCCGCAGGCTGCCATCACCGAGCGCATCCGCCAGACGATCGAGCAGTCGATCCAGATCGTCGAACGCCGCGTCAACCAGCTCGGTACCGTCGAGCCCGTGATCCAGCGCCAGGGCACCGACCGCATCCTGGTGCAAGTGCCGGGTCTACAGGACCCGACACGTCTGAAGGAACTGCTCGGCAAGACCGCGAAGATGGAATTCCGGATGGTCGACACCTCGGTGCCGCCCGACCAGGCCCAGCAGGGCAGGGTTCCGCCTGATTCCGAACTGCTGATGAGCGCGTCGACGCCGAAGATCCCCTACGTCGTCAAGAAACAGGTGCTGGTCTCCGGCGGCGACCTGACCGACGCGCAGCCGGGATTCGACCAGCGCACCGGCGAGCCGATCGTCAGTTTCCGCTTCAATACCTCCGGCGCACGGAAATTTGCCCAGGCCACGACCGAGAACGTCGGCCAGCCCTTCGCCATCATCCTCGACAATGAGGTGATCTCCGCGCCCGTGATCCGCGAGCCGATCACCGGCGGCCAGGGCCAGATCTCGGGCAGCTTCACGGTCCAGTCCGCCAACGATCTCGCGATCCTGTTGCGCGCCGGCGCGCTGCCGGCACCGCTGACGGTGATCGAGGAGCGCACGGTCGGTCCGGGGCTCGGCCAGGATTCGATCGAGAAGGGCGAACTGGCTGCCTATGTCGGCTCGATCCTGGTCATCGTGTTCATGCTGCTGACCTATCGCCTGTTCGGCGTGTTCGCCAACATCGCGGTGACCATCAACGTCGCGATGATCTTTGGCCTGTTGTCGCTTCTGAACGCGACGCTGACGCTGCCCGGCATCGCCGGCATCGTGCTCACGGTCGGCATCGCGGTGGACTCGAACGTGCTGATCTATGAGCGTATCCGCGAGGAATTGCGGGGCGGGCGCAACGCGATCTCGGCGATCGATGCCGGCTTCAAGCGTGCGCTTGCGACCATTCTCGACTCCAACATCACCACCTTCATCGCCGCTGCGGTGCTGTTCTACATCGGTACCGGCCCGGTGCGCGGCTTTGCCGTCACGCTCGGGATCGGCATCATTACCACGGTCTTCACCGCGTTTACGCTCACGCGGCTGATCGTCGCGTGGTGGGTGTGGTGGAAGCGGCCGCAAAAGACCGTGCCGATCTGAGAGGCCTGTTGTGACTCATTACGTTCTCATTGGCCTTGGCATCCTGATCGCCGTGCTGACCGTGGTCGCCGCGCTCGGCCTCCTGCCGCCGCTGCGCATCGTCCCGGACAACACGCATTTCGATTTCACGCGCTTCCGCCGCATCAGCTTCCCGATCTCGGCGGTGCTCTCGATCATCGCGATCACGCTGTTCTTCACCCACGGCCTGAATTTCGGCATCGACTTCCGGGGCGGCACGCTGCTGGAAGTGCAGGCCAAATCCGGCAACGCCGATATCGCCGCGATGCGCGCCACGCTCAGCACCTTGAACCTCGGTGAGGTCCAGTTGCAGCAGTTCGGCGGGCCGGCCAACGTCTTGATCCGCGTCGCGGAGCAGCCCGGCGGCGACAGCGCCCAGCAGGAGGCCGTGCAGAAGGTCCGCGGCGCGCTCGGCGATTCCGTCGAATATCGCCGCGTCGAGGTGGTGGGCCCGCGCGTCTCCGGCGAACTGCTGGCTTACGGCATGCTCGGCCTGATGGTCGCGATCGTCGGCATCCTGATCTATCTCTGGTTCCGCTTCGAATGGCAGTTCGCGCTCGGCGCCATGATCGCCAACGTCCACGATATCGTGCTGACGATCGGCTTCATGTCGGTCTCGCAGGTCGATTTCGACCTCACCAGTATCGCCGCGCTGCTGACGATTCTCGGGTATTCGCTCAATGATACGGTCGTGATCTACGACCGTATCCGCGAGATGCTGCGGCGTTACAAGAAAATGCCGATGCCGCAGCTCCTCAACGAATCGATCAACTCGACGCTGTCGCGCTCGATCATCACCCACGTCACCGTGACGCTCGCGCTGCTGGCGCTGCTGCTGTTTGGTGGCAACGCCATCCACAGCTTCACTGCGGTGATGATGTTCGGCGTGGTGCTGGTCGGCACCTACACCTCGATCTTCATCGCGGCGCCGATCCTGATCTATCTCGGCGTGGGCACCGTACGCGGCGACGCGCCGGAAACGCCGGCCAGGAAGCCGGAAGCAGCGGTCAAGAAGTAGCTCCATGGCTCAATCCTCGGACGCTCCACATCTTCCGAGGTCGGCGCCGATCGAGGCCTACGGCAAGGGCGGCTTCGCCTTTGCCGACATGTCGCATCGGGGCTCGCTGCTCTGCCTGCCCGATGGCATCTGGGCCTGGCCGGTGACGACGCCGCAGCAGATCGACCGATACTCGCTCGAACGTGTGTTCGCGAAGGCCAACATCATCGACACGCTGATCGTCGGCACCGGCACCGAAGTATGGATAGCGCCCAAGGCGCTGCGGGATGCCTTGCGCGCGGTGCATGTGGTGTTGGATACGATGCAGACGGGGCCTGCGATCCGCACCTACAACATCATGTTGGGCGAGCGTCGGCGGGTGGCGGCGGCGCTGATTGCGGTGCCATGACCGAGTCCGGGTCCGGCCGCACGGACGCCGCGGCATTCTGCGCCGACCTGGTGCGCACGCATGATTTCGCGCGCTATGCCTCCACGCTGTTCGTGCCGGCGCGCGAACGCCGCGCGCTGCTCGGGATCTACGCCTTCAACGCCGAAATTTCCCGCGTTCATGAGCTGGTCAGCCAACCCTTGCCTGGCGAGATACGCCTGCAATGGTGGACCGACATGCTCGCAGGCAGCGGACATGGCAGCGTCGAAGGCAACCCGGTGGCTGCGGAACTGCTGCTCGCGATCAGGAATTTCCGGCTGCCCGTTGAGCCGCTGTCGCGGCTGGTCGAGGAGCACCAGTTCGATCTCTACAACGATCCGATGCCGTCGATGGCGGCGCTCGAGGGCTATCTCAACGAGACCGCCTCGGCGCTGTTCTCGCTCGCTGCGCGCGTGATGGCACAACCCTCCGAGGAGATCGATCACCTCGCACAGCACGCCGGGCTCGCGCAAGGTATCGCGCAAGTGATCGCCGCATTGCCGCGCGATGCTTCGCGGCGGCAATTGTTCCTGCCACTGCAGTTCCTTGAGCAGCACGGCGGCGGAATCGAAGACGTGTTCTCCGGCAAGCAGACGCCCCAACTGCGCGCGGCGATCGACCAGCTCATCAGTGAGGCGAGCAGTCATCTGAAGACCGCGTTCTCGCTGCTGCCGACGGTCCCGCCGGCGACGCGGCCGATCTTCCTGCCATTGGCGCTGGCCGAGCGCGATCTCGCGCGGATATCGCGGGCCGGCAGCAATCCCTTCGCCCCGCAGGTCACATCACGGCTGCGGGTCCTGTGGACCACGTGGCGGGCGTCGCGGCGACGGGAGTTCGGCGGCTAACACCGCGCATTACTTGCCGATGTGCTTGGTGAAGATCCTGATCGTGCGGCCCTTCACGACCGGGCCGGCATCGAACAGGCCGGACGCGATCTTCTCGATCTCGTCGCGCAGCGACACAAACTGCCCCTGCCGCGCGATGCTTGGTGTGCCGCGCGTTCCCGCAAGCTCGTCCATCGCGGCGTCGCTGATCTGACACTCCACGGCTTCGCCGTCGTTCAACATCGTGAACGTGAATGCGAGCCGTTCGGAATCATGTCCGCCAATCTTGCCACGCGTCAGCGGCATTGAAGCACTCTCCTTGGGATCGATTCCAAAGGTGCTTCGCAACGATGGCATTGTCGAGGTGGCGATGCCGAACGGTTACCGCGTCAGCCGATCCATTTCCGCGACCTCGAAATTGAATCGGTCGCGAAGATTTTTGCGCTGCTCAAGGATGTCCTTGAGGAAGGCGCGGTCGGTCTCGTTCTGCATCATCGGCTCGATCAGGTCGATCTGGTTCATCGCCACGAGCTGCAATATCTCGGTGCGCGGCTTGCCCGCGGCATCGCGCGGCAGCGCATGGACGACCTGGATATGCTCGGGCGGCTTGACGCCCTTGGCTGAGGCGAGCGTGTTGCGCAGCTTCTTCTCCAGCGCGGCCTCGTCGGCTTCCACAAAGGCATAGAGCCCGACGCCGACGCGGCGGTCGGCGAAAGCGACGATCGCGGTGTCGCGCACTTCAGGGTTCTTCCGGATCAGATCAATCAAGACCGGCGCGTCATTGACCAGCCGCCGGCCGCCGCCTTCGCGATCGGTGAAATTGAAGAGTCCGCGGGTGATCGCCTGGTAGACCTTCTTGCCGGTCTTGAGCCAGACGCTGGCGACGACGGACTTGCGTGCGAGGATCTTGCGTTCCTTCGGGGTCAGCGCCTCCGGCGCATAGCTGCGCTTGTGCTTCAGCAGGTGCCGCAAGTCCTCATAGGCCGCGATGCGGAACAGACGGCTGCGGCGCTTGAAGCAGGCGGCGAGCTGGAAATCGGTGAGATAGGCGCAGCCGTTGCGGCCGACCAGCCAGTTCTGCTCCTTGGCGAGATCGTTGTGGCAGATGCCGGCGCGATGCAGTCTGCGCAGCGCATCCTTGGCCGAGCGGAAATAGGCGACATCGCCATGTGGCTTGGCCAAGTGCAGCGCCACGCCGTCGATGAACCCGCGTACCAGCGCGCGTTGTCCCGCCCACAGCAGTTTCGGTCCGACGTCGAGGTCGCGCGCCAGCGACAGCGCGCGCCGCTCGCGCGAAAACAGGTGCAGCGCCAGTGGAAACGACCAGAACGGCACCAGGTCGAGTCGGCGCAGCACCGCATCGGTTTCGCTGGTCTCGATGCGGAAACGGCCGCGCTCGACGGTCGAGAACACGTCGCGCTTGAGCAGGACTCCTTCGCGCCATCGCGCCGACAGGGTGGCGGCGTCGTGTTTCGGCAAGCTCATGGCTCAAGCCGCCGCCGCGACGTGCAAATGCTCCGATATCCAGCGGTCGAGATCGGCAAGCGCGCGGGCGGACATCGCCTGCTTCTTCGCTACCGTCTTCTCGTTGCCGCGGAGCCGCGTGCCGTCGGGTTTCTTCGTTGGCGGGCTGGCCAGAGGCGGGAACAAGCCGAAATTGATGTTCATCGGCTGGAACGAGCGCGGACCCGTGTCGATGGTCTCGATATGGCCGCCGGTGATGTGGCCGAGCAGCGCGCCCAGCGCCGTGGTCGAAGGCGGCGGCGCCAGCGAATGGCCGCCAGCGTTCGCTGCGGCATAGAGGCCGGTGAGCAGGCCGATGCTGGCGGACTCCACATAACCTTCGCAGCCGGTCATCTGGCCGGCGAAGCGCAATCGCGGCTCGGCGCGCAGCCGTAGTTGTGAATCCAGAAGCTTGGGCGAGTTCAGGAAGGTGTTGCGGTGCAATCCGCCGAGCCTGGCGAATTCGGCGTGCTCGAGACCCGGAATGGTGCGGAACACGCGCTGCTGGGCGCCGTGCTTCAGCTTGGTCTGGAAGCCGACCATGTTGTAGAGCGTGCCGAGCTTGTTGTCCTGGCGAAGCTGTACGATCGCGTAAGGCTTTGTTGTGGGATCGTGAGGATTGGTGAGGCCAACCGGCTTCATCGGACCGTGCCGCAGCGTCTCGCGCCCGCGCTCGGCCATCACCTCGACCGGCAGGCAGCCGTCGAAATAGGGGGTGTTGGTCTCCCAGTCCTTGAAGTCCACCTTCTCGCCGGCCAGCAGCGCGTCGACGAACGCGTCATACTGCTCCTTCGTCATCGGGCAGTTGATGTAGTCGGCGCCGGTTCCGCCTGGGCCGACCTTGTCGTAGCGCGACTGGAACCACGCCACGTTCATGTCGATGGAGTCCTTGTGCACGATCGGCGCAATGGCATCGAAGAAGGCGAGCGCGCTTTCGTCAGTGAGCTCGCGGATGGCGCCCGCCAGCGGCGCCGAGGTGAGGGGGCCTGTCGCAACGATCATATTGCGCCATTCGGCGGGCGGTAGGCCCGCGATCTCCTCGCGGCGAATCTCGATCAGGGGATGGTCGTTGAGGGCCTTGGTGACCGCCGTGGAGAACCCCTCGCGATCGACCGCCAGCGCCCCGCCGGCGGGCACCTGGTTGGTATCGGCGGCGCGCATGATCAGCGAGCCGAGCCGGCGCATCTCGGCATGCAGCAGGCCGACCGCGTTGTTGGCGGCGTCATCGGAGCGGAAGGAATTGGAGCAGACGAGCTCGGCAAGGCCATCGGTGCGATGGGCCTCGGTCATCCGTTGCGGGCGCATCTCGTGCAGCACCACGCGCCCGCCGGC
This sequence comes from Bradyrhizobium sp. Crot121, assembly GCF_059512385.1. Taxonomy (NCBI): domain Bacteria; kingdom Pseudomonadati; phylum Pseudomonadota; class Alphaproteobacteria; order Hyphomicrobiales; family Nitrobacteraceae; genus Bradyrhizobium; species Bradyrhizobium sp. Crot121. The sequence continues at coordinate 66,836 of NZ_JCAMOR010000023.1, forward strand.
GCTCGCCACCTGCCAAGCGGCTTCGGAACCGGCAAGGCCGGCGCCGATGATGTGGACAGGATCTGTAAAGGGTTTGGTCATCGCGCAGGGTTAGCGCGTTTTTTCCGCGAGCGCATCTGAAACCGGGCAGAGAAACTGGGGAGAGAATACGAGAACGACCGCGTAAAGCAGCGGGCGTTATCCGTTCATTGATGGGCTGACGAACGATTAGCCGTTGTAGTGCCCAGAGGCGACGCGCGGGATATCGGAGCGATCGAGGCCGATGTCCGCCAGCTCGCGATCGCTAAGCTGCGACAGCTCGGCAACATTACGCTGATAATCCCGGAAAGCCCGGATCATGCGGATGAGCGAGAGTAACATGGTAGTCTCCTAGAAATTACGATTCAGCGTTTCGGCACGCGTCATCGTTGATGAAGTGAACATAAGTTGAGTTGATGCGGTGCGGTAGCGCTTATGTTGCGATGCAGTTAAGTGAAAAATGCATGACAAAGTAAGGGTCGATTAACCCTTCATGGGGCTGCCCGAGAAGGCGCGGGCGGTCCCGGTGTGAGGCCTGTCGGAGATCAGAAAAAGCCCGTAAAATCACTGGCTTGTTACAAGAATAGCGTCTCTGTCGCCCCTGAAGCATGTCGTGGCTATCAGTGCCGAAATCAAACGTTGAAACCCGATTGGCGTCATGCGGAGGTCAACTCGCAAGGGCTCGCTTCTCATGCGTGATTCGCATGCGTCTCTTAGAAATGAAATAAAAATCATTTCTTCTGGGGCAGATTTAGAAGAACATTCCTTCGCCATCTAGGAGTTGGCGTCGGACCGAGCGCCCGAAGCCAGGCGCAGGATCATCGTCTGGCAGACCGTCCACCCCTCAGCGTAGTCGCCCAAGGATGTTCGCACGAAGGACTCGTCGCCGACGCTGAACCCGCAGTTCCCGGTCCGCGGGAATTCGGTTCGTGAGGAGAGGAGACGGCACGTCGCACCGGGCGAGCGGCAACGATCTCTTACGCGGCGTTTCCTTACCGGGCTGTAATGAAAAATCGATGCAACGCATGCGTGCTTTGCTCGCAGCGTCGATCACATCTCTATCGCGCGGAATTCATTCTGAACTTTTCGATGATGGGCGAACAATTGTTGTCACGGATTCCGGCAATGACGTCGGCTTCCGTTCAAATAATACAGAAAATGGGGAAAATACCATGCGCAACAAACTGATCGCAGCGACTGCGATGGCTGTCATTGCTTACGCGGCCATTCCTGCCCACGCCGCCAAGGTGAGCGCCGGCTGCAGCGGCGACAATCTCAGCAAGACTGAATCTATGGTCGAGAACATGGCGGACGGTCCAGGCAAAATCGTGGCGCAAAAGGAGATTGCCCAAGCCCAGGACGCTCTGCTCGGTGGCAAGATGGGCGTGTGCGCGGCGCATCTGAACAAGGCCATGCACGCCGGCGAGGCGAAGTAGGAGGCAAGGCCTCTCGAAGGAGCCGATCGCCCTGCGGCGATCGGCTCCTTAAAGACAGAGGGGCGTTAGATTTCTTTTTGACGCGTTTGCTTGACGCGAACCGGCGTCCACCCTCGGATCAAGTCCGAGGGCATGCTTCGCTCGCAAACGCTTTAGGGCGCTCGGGTAAGCTGGGTGGCAAAATAGGCGACGGTCCGGGCGTAAACCTCGCTCTTGTTCCATTGCTGGATTACCGCGAAGTTCGGATTGCCTGGCTCCCAATTCTTGCCGCGTTGCCAGCCATGGTTGGCGAAGAAATTCGCGGTCGAGGCCAGCACATCGGGCGCGCTGTGCAGGAGATCGCGGCGGCCATTGCCGTCGAAATCGACTGCGAATTTGATGTAGTTCGACGGCATGAACTGGGTCTGGCCGATCTCGCCGGCCCATGCGCCGCGCAGTTCCTGCGCAGGGACATCGCCGCGCTCGATGATGCGGAGCGCATCCAGAAGCTCGGCCCTGAACATATCGGAGCGGCGGCAATCATAGGCGAGCGTCGCCAGCGCCCGCATCGTCGGGAATTTGCCGATGTTGACGCCGAAATCGGTCTCCAGTCCCCAGATCGCCACCAGCACTTCGCCTGGCACGCCATACGCCTCCTCGATGCGGGACAGCACCGAGCCGTACTGCTTCATCATGTTGGCGCCACGGGTGAGGCGGGGCGGCACCATGCGTCCCGAGAATTCCTCGAAAGTCTGACTGAACACCTTCTGCGACTGGTCGCGCGTGAGCACGTTCTTGTCGAGTGTGACGCCGTTCAGGCCGACCTGGATCGCGGACTGCGAAATCCCCTTCGACGCCGCCTCCTTCTTGAAGTCGTCCAGCCACGTATCGAACGAGCCGCTGCCGCAGGTCGCGGCGAACGAAGGCGTGCAGAGGGTCAGGAGCAGGGCTCCCAGCGCAGTCCGGAGGGAAAAGCGAAAGCTCATGAAATCACTCACTCCATGTCGACGCACCATCGACACTAATCTCGAAACGCTACCAAAATGTTTGCGGCAACAGCGGCCAAAACAAGGCTTCTGGGCGTTACGCGAGCAAGTCAATCCATCATGCCGGGGCGATAACATATTTTGGAGCTGGCCCCTGCGCATCTCCGATCCGGTGCTCGCGCACCAGGCCGGAGATGAATGGATTTGCCGAAGATCTACGCGCTGTCCTTCCGCCGCCATGGGAACAGGTTGGCGGGGAAGTCGGCGGCAGGCTTGCGCTCGCGCGGGCGCGGCGGGAACGGTCGCACATTGGGATCGGGAACGATCACCTGCCGGTAGAGATGCCAGGTGGCATGGCCGAGCAGGGGAATGACAACGGCGAGGCCGAGGAAGAAAGGCAGCGTTCCCAGCACTAGCAATGCCGCAACGATCAGGCCCCAGGCGGCCATTGGTAGCGGATTGCGCGCGACCGCGCGCAGCGAGGTGACCATGGCTTCACCGGTCGTGGCGTGACGGTCGAGCATCATCGGGAACGACACCACGCTGATGCAAAGCGCGAGCAGGGCGAAGAGAAAGCCGACGCCGCAGCCGACCAGGATCAACCACCAGCCTTGCGTTGTCGTCAGCACCTGCGTGAAGAAATCGGGTATCCCCGCAGCCGTCGCATAGCCGAATGCCGAGACATAGATGGCCTGCGCCGTGGCGATCCAGGTCACGAACAGCGCGAACAGCAGCGTGCCTAATCCAAGCATGGCGCCGAATGACGGCGAGCGGACGATCTCGAGCGCGTCCCATGCAGAAGGTTCTTCGCCATTCTCACGACGGCGACTGAGTTCATAGAGACCGATCGCCGCGAACGGGCCGAGCATGGCGAAGCCCGCGGCCAACGGGAACAACAGCGGCAGCACGGAATAGCCGTGCACGACGCGGGCAAGCACCAGGCCCAACACCGGATAGACCACGCACAAGATGACGGCGTGGCTTGGCACGGCTTTGAAATCCTCCCAGCCGAGCTGCAGGGCGCGATGCAGATCGCCAAGACCGATGGTGCGGATCTCGGGCGCAGTCGCGACTTCCTGTCCGTTCTGCGTCAATGATGTGACATTGTCGTGATAGGTGGCCATAGTGGTTGTCTCCCTGCGCGGCCGCATTTCTGTGCCCGCGAGCGAGGGCACGACGTGCCGTCTCCTAAGCGATCACGAACAGGCCAGACGCGAAGACACCCAACCGGCCATGTCGCGAACTGAGATGTCACGGTACTCCGAAACCGGGACAGACGCGCTCACGCTTCGGTGAATGTCGCATTGGCAACCTTGGCTGGTCCGGGTAAAATCATTTTGCGACCCGGGCGGGTGCTGCCGGTCGAAAAGAGCCCCGAGAGAACCACCTGACACCATATCTCAAGTCCTTTGGAGTGAACGATGAGCATTTTCGGAAAAATCATGAGCTCGATCTTTGGCAGCAGCACAGCGACTGCGGCGCCGGCTAGCGGTGCGCCTGCGGGGAGCGCGCCCGCGGCCGGCACCTCGCCGACTGCTACGGCTGCAGCGCCTGCGCAGAGCGTCGACGTCGCTCCGATTTTGGATGCGGCCGTCGCCGCGAAGAAGGAGAAGCTTGAGTGGCGCACATCGATCGTCGACCTGATGAAGGCGCTCGACATCGATTCGAGCCTGTCCGCGCGCAAGGAGCTTGCCAAGGAACTCGGCTACACCGGCGATACCAATGATTCCGCGAGCATGAACATCTGGCTGCACAAGCAGGTGATGACCAAGCTCGCCGCCAATGGCGGCAAGCTGCCGCCGGAAATCAAGCACTAAGGCGACGCTCGTACTTAGGATTCGGAGGCCCGCGATCGTCGCGGGCCTTTTTTTGACCCCAGATAACAACAACGAAGGAGAAACGCCCATGACTACGATCGATCGCAGGACCATGCTGGCCACCGGCGCGCTCGCGCTGGCGGGAACGGCTGCGCAGGCGACGTCCGCTGAGGCGCAGGCTGGGCCGAAGGCGATGTTTCCGGTGGCGGCGACGACGATCCCGATTGTCGGCGAGACCGAGGTATTCCAGGTCCGCCGCATCTATTGCATCGGCCGCAACTATGCCGCGCACGCGATCGAGCGCGGCTCCGATCCGACGCGCGAGCCGCCGTTCTTCTTCCAGAAGCCGACCGATGCGATCCAGAACGTTGAGATCGGGACAGTTGCCGATCATCCCTATCCGTCGCTGACGAAAAACTATCATCACGAGGTCGAACTCGTCGCAGCGCTGAAATCCGGCGGCACCAACATTCCCGCCGACAAGGCGCCGGATCACGTCTACGGCTATGCGCTCGGTCTCGATATGACCCGCCGCGACCTGCAGAACGGCATGGCCGCTGAGAAGAAGCCTTGGGAGATCGGCAAGAGCTTTGACCATGCCGCAGTGATCGGTCCGATCCATCCGGCTTCCAAGACCGGACATTTCACCCAGGGCGCGATCTCGCTCGCGGTCAACGGCACCGTCAGGCAGAACTCGGACCTGCGGAACATGATCTGGAGCGTCGCCGAGCAGATCGCAAAACTGTCGGAAGCCTTCGAGCTGAAGGCTGGCGACATCATCTATTCCGGCACGCCGGAAAATGTCGGCCCGGTGGTCAAGGGCGACGTGCTGCTGTGCAAGCTCGAGGGCCTGCCGGACATGTCAATCCGGATCGTGTAGCAGGCCGCCCGACTCTCACGCCACGAGATCCCGATATTCGGGGTGCTTGCTGAGATAGTCGACGACAAAGCCGCAGCCGGCGATCACCTTGTGGCCGTCGGCGCGGATCAATTCCAGCGCGCCCTTGACGAGTTCGGAGGCGATGCCGCGGCCGCGCAGCGCACGCGGCGTCTCGGTGTGGGTGATGATGATGGCCGACGGCGTCGCGCGGTAGTTTGCGAAGGCGACGCCGCCTTCGACGTCGAGTTCGAAGCGGCTTTGTGCGCTGTTATTGCGGACCGATGTCATGTCTGATGTCTACGCTTTCAGTGTTTCAGCAGATCCTGGTAATCCGCGTGTTTCTCGATGAAGGCCTTCACGAACGGGCATTGCGCGATCACCTTCAAGCCCTCGGCGCGCACCCGGTCCAGCGCGCCGCGGACCAGCTTTGAGCCGATCCCCTTGCCGCCGAGCTCCGGCGGCACTTCGGTGTGGACGAACGTGACCACACCATCCGCTTTCTCGTAGTAGGTCGCGGCAATATGTCCATCGACTGCGAGCTCGTAGCGCTTGCGCCCCGGGTTGTTGACTACGGCTTCGTTCACACGTCCATCCATCATCTCATTCCTGTTGTTTGCATCGCGGCATCGCCCCGCGGTTGTCCCGCGAAATGGCAATCGCCCGCCTTGCAAGCCGATCATAACCGGCCTACGTTTTTTTCAAGACATACGCCCCGAAGCGGCCAGATGGTCGTTTGGTCCTGCAATGTCATAATCGCTGGCTGCTGACGTATGCCTCTTTTCCAGGGAGGTCTACCATGTCTACCATGTCGGATAAGCGTTTCTTTAGCACCCATAGACCTTGGGAGGACTGGTTCGGCATGCTGCTCGGCGTGCTGATCGTCGTCTCGCCGTGGTTTCCGATGCAGGCCGGCCGCGACGTCGTCGATGCCGACCGCAGCATCATGATCCTCAACACCTTCGTGATTGGCATGCTGGTGTTCGGCCTGGCCCAGCTCGAATATGTCGCCCTGCAGCGCTGGGAGGAGGTGGCAGCCATCGTGCTCGGCTGCTGGCTGATCGCTTCGCCCTTCCTCTTCGGCTATTCCGGCGACACCCTGCTGCAGGTGTGGCACGGCATCCTCGGCGCGCTGGTGGTTCTGCTGGGTGCGCTGCAGCTCTGGCAGGACTGGGGCAGGAGCGACCAGGAACTCGCCGACCATCCGCAGTGAGCGCCCTCGTCGCGGAGCGGTGGCTGGGCAGCCGGAGGCGCCGGGTCCGCCCTTGCCGAACCCCGTGCGGAGGCGATAAACCGCGGAGGGGTGGCGAGAAGCCCCGCGTGATGAAATTCCCGATGGGACGGAAATGAGCGGAGAGACGGGTAGCGCGGCCACGCCGCGCGGCGGCCAGTTGCGGATGTCGCGCCGGGTCATGAACCTGGCGCATATCGTGACCCAGAATGCGCGCCGGCACGGCGATCGCGCAGGGTTCATTTGGCAGGACCGAAGCTGGACGTGGCGCGAGATCGATGGCCTCGTCTCGGCGCTTGCCGCTGCGCTGGCGGCGCGGGGCATCGGCAAGGGTGACCGCATCCTGGTCCATTCCAAGAACTGCGACGAGATGTTCTGGTCGATGTTCGCGGCCTTCCGCCTCGGCGCGGTCTGGGTCCCGACCAATTTTCGCCTGATGCCCGACGAGGTCGCCTATCTCGCCGCAGCCTCCGGAGCCAAGGCCTTCCTCTGCCACGGCGATTTTCCCGAGCATGCCGCGGCCGCCGCCAATCCCGCCCTGCAATTCACCTGGCGGATCGGCGAGGAGGGGAGTTTTGGCGAGCGGACCGTCACTGACGCGATCGCGGCGCATGCCGGCGCGAAGGTCGATAATGTCGCGGTCGAGCATGACGATCCCTGCTGGTTCTTCTTCACCTCCGGCACCACCGGCCGCTCCAAGGCCGCCGTGCTGACCCACGGTCAGATGGCCTTCGTGGTGACCAACCACCTCGCCGACCTGACGCCCGGCGTGAGCGAGCGGGATGCCTCGATCGTGGTCGCGCCGCTGTCGCATGGCGCGGGCATCCATCAGCTCGTGCAGGCGGCGCGCGGCGTGCCGACCATCCTGCTGCCATCGGAGAAATTCGATATCGCCGAGACGTTCCGGCTGATCGAGCAGCATCGCGTCAGCAATCTCTTCACCGTGCCGACGATCCTGAAGATGATGGTCGAGCATCCCGCCGTCGACCAGTTCGACCATTCCTCGCTGCGCCACGTGATCTATGCGGGGGCGCCGATGTACCGCGAGGACCAGAAGCTGGCGATGCGAAAGCTCGGCGCCGTGCTGGTGCAGTATTTCGGCCTTGGCGAGGTCACCGGCAACATCACCGTGCTGCCGCCGGCGCTGCACGATCCTGAGGACGGCCCGCATGCGCGGATCGGCACCTGCGGCTTCGAGCGCGTCGGCATGCAGGTCTCGATCCAGGACGACCAGGGACGCGAATTGAAGCCGTTCGCGACCGGGGAGATCTGCGTGATCGGCCCCGCGGTGTTCGCGGGCTACTACGACAATCCCGAAGCCAATGCGAAGGCGTTTCGCGACGGCTGGTTTCGCACCGGCGATCTCGGCCACATGGACGAAGAGGGCTTCGTCTACATCACCGGCCGCGCGTCCGACATGTACATCTCCGGCGGCTCCAACATCTATCCGCGTGAGATCGAGGAGAAGATCCTGACGCATCCTGCTGTTGGCGAGGTCGCGGTGCTCGGCGTGCCCGATCCCTTCTGGGGCGAGGTCGGGGTTGCCGTCTGCGTCGCGCGCGAGGGCGCCAGCGCGGTCGGCGAGGCGGAGCTTGCCGCCTATCTTGCGCCGAAGGTGCCGCGCTACAAGATGCCGAAGCGCTTCTTCTTCTGGGATGCGCTGCCGAAGTCGGGCTACGGCAAGATACCCAAGCGCCTGATCCGCGATGAGCTGGAAGCGCGCGGGCTGCTCGACATCTCCACCAAGCAGACCGGGTGATGCGCAGCATCGCCCAACCGGGTCCCATCGCGCGCGAGCGCATTCAATGGGTCGAAGCGCGCGGGCGCGCGTTTTCGTTTACGCTGCAGGCCGGCATTCCGCTGCTTGAAGCTGCGCGCCGCGGCTTCGCAGCGGAAGGGTTTTCCGGCGGCGTGTTGAGCGCAAGCGGCGGCGCGCTCGGCCCGTTCGCCTACGTGATGCCGGCACTGTCGAAGACCGGCGCCAACGCCGCATTCTACAGCGAGACATTTCGCCCTGATGGCATCACCCGGCTCAAGTTCGCCACGATGACGCTGGGCGAGCGCGACGGTGCGCCGTTCTTCCACTGCCACGGATTGTGGACCGAGGCTGACGGCCGCTTCAACGGCGGCCATATGCTGCCGGAGGAGACGGTGGTCGCCGAACCTTTCGAGGTGCAGGCCTTCGGTCTCAATGGCGCGATGTTTGTCGCCGAGCCTGATGCGGAGACCAATTTCAAACTGTTCGGCCCGGTGCCGCGCCAGGCGACCAGTGCTGAGACCGCCAGCCGCGCCTTTGCGCTGCGGCTGCGCCCGAACCAGGATTTTGCCTGCGCGCTGGAGAAGTTTTGCCGCCAGCATGGCATCCTGCACGCGCGCCTGCATGGCGGCGTCGGTTCGACCATCGGCGCCTGCTTCACCGATGGCCGCACAGTGGTGCCGTTCGCGACCGAGCTCGCGGTCCGAGCCGGCACGATCGCTCCCGATGCCGATGGCCAACTTGAAGCCGAGCTCGAGATCGCGCTGGTCGACTATCTCGGGGGCATCGCCGAAGGGAAATTGGTGCGCGGCGACAATCCAATGCTGATGACGATGGAGCTCGTGCTCGAAGTGCTGGACGAGGAGTAGGCTCTCTCCGATGTTGTAGGATGGGTAGAGCGAAGCGAAACCCATCGACTTCATAGCAAGCGGCCGCATGGTGGGTTTCGCTTCGCTCTACCCACCCTACGATTCCGATTCAATTTTCAAACAGCTCTCCGCTGTCATCGTCCGGCTTGACCCGACGATCCAGTATTCTAGAGGCGATCGTGCTTGAGCCGAGAGGCCGCGGGTTACTGGATGCCCGTCTTCGCGGGCATGACGGTGGAGTTTGGGAGAGGATGTGCGTTCGCATTCTCGCGACGCTTTGCGTCCGAGTTCTGCGTCACTTTCCACCCTCGAAGAGAGGGCGCAGGGAAAGCCGGGTGCTGGTTGCACCCGTGGGTCCCGTGCAACAAAAAGCACGGGGGTAGGACCACAGGTTCAACCGGGATCACACCGGCTTTCCCTGCGCGACGGCTTTACGGCTTACTTCGTACTCTCCCCGGTGACCGGGCTTTTTTGCCACCGTCGCCCGCGGCAGCTCTTGCTGCTCGCGCGCTTAGCGCCAGCGTCGGGGCGCCAGGACCACACGACTTCGCCGTACGCAGCCATGCCATCCGTCCAGCGCTCTCCGCGCCTGACGCAGCCACGTCCATCGCATCCCGCTTCCAACGTCCGTGACGATCGCGATACGCCCCTCCAAGTGGAGGCGGGACGGTGCGGTTTCTAAGGTGATTTGCGGTGAGAACGAAGCGGAATGTTTTTCGTCGGGCGACTGGACGAGGCAAATCACTTTGATATTGCAGGAGAATTTTCGCTCGGGCGGCATGCGAGACCACGTGCTCAGTCCTCATCCTGAGGAGCCGCGCCTCGCGCGGCGTCTCGAAGGATGGCCGCGGGCGAGATCGGGGCCTCATGGTTCGAGACGCGCTACGCGCTCCTCACCATGAGGGTCTGGCATTGCGCGGGCGGCTAGGACGCAAACATCGTCACCGCCGCCCGCGGACGTGGATGTTGATGTCGAGATCGATGTTGCTGACGCAGGTCTGCTCGGTGCGGTGCGAGCCGCCTTCGTGCCAGCGTCCTTTGCGCAGGCGGGCGTCGCGCACATTGGCGAGCCGCAGGCAGCGCCATTGCGGGAGCCTGCCTGAACTCTCGCCGGCGAACTGCCAGGCCAGCACGACTTCTTCGCCTGATTTGTTGGTGCCGATGATGTGCGGGCAAAGCTCGCGCGGCCGGCCCTCGTAGGTGCAGACGACCTGCTGCTCGCCGAGAATGGCTTTGCGGAAAAGAGCGTAGGTGGCGCTCGGCGCGGGGCGGACGCTCATCGGCAGGATCGTTCTTGTTGTGTTCCGTGATCTGTGCCAGATAATCATCCCGGGATTGAAGCTCTGAACTGCGTCGGTTGTTAGGTGCGCCCATGGCCTCGCGAAGAAGCCGAACGATCAATCTGCCGGCGCCCTACCTCAGGCGCGTCTGGCTCGATCCGTCCCGCATCACGGACCGGGAGGCTTATCCATTTTGCCTGCCGTTTCTGCGCGAGGATTTCGAGCTCAGCTTCGACCGTGCGATCACCATCATCGTCGGTGAGAACGGCACCGGTAAATCGACGCTCTTGGAAGGTATAGCGGTGCTGGCCGGCTTCGACGAGGCCGGCGGCAGAAATGGCTACATGCCGGTCGATCACTCGAAGGCGATCGAGAAGATGGGCGGGCAATTGTCGACCGCGCTTCGCGCAAGCTGGTTGCCGAAAATCACCAATGGCTGGTTCTTTCGGGCGGAGAGCTTCTTTTCGGTTGCGAGATATCTGGACGAGGTCAACAACGAATTTATTCCGGGAGTTGGTCGCGGCATCCCTCCAGACTTCCTCTCCCACTCTCACGGCGAAGGCTTTTTGCGTTTCTTTAACGAGCAGTGCCAGCGTCAGGGCATCTTCATCTTCGACGAGCCGGAATCGGCGCTGTCACCTGCGCGCCAGATCGAATTCTTGAAACTGCTGCGCCGCATGGACGATACAGGACATTGCCAGGTGCTGATGGCCACGCATTCGCCGGTACTGATGGCCTATCCAAACGCAACGCTGTTGCGGCTGACGAAATACGACCTTGAGCGCATTACCGTCGAGCAGACAGACCACTACAAGGTGATGCGCGCGTTCTACGCGGACCCGATGGGCTTCGTGCAGGCGGCGATCGCGGAATAGAGTGGGGCGGGGACATGGGCCGAAGACGACACCGAACGATCAATCTGCCTGCGCCGTATTTGAAGCGGGTCTGGCTCGATAGGTCCCTCGTTCCGGATTGGGAAGCCTATCCATTCTGCCTTCCTATTTTCAGGGACGAGTTCGATCTTAGTTTCGAGTCAGCCATCACCATCATCGCCGGCGAGAACGGGACCGGCAAATCGACCATCCTCGAAGGGATCGCAGCGCTTGCCGGGTTCGACAACGCAGGCGGCGGGAAGGGATACAGGCCGGTCGATCATTCCGGCGCCATCGAATCGACGGGCGAAGACCTGTCGGCTGCCCTGCGCGCCGGCTGGTTGCCCAAGGTCAACTACGGCTGGTTTTTCCGGGCGGAGACGTTCTTCTCGGTCGCAAGATATCTGGATCAAACCAGCGAAGCGCCCCCCGATTATCTCTCCTATTCCCACGCAGAGGGCTTTCTCTACTTCTTCGAAGAACGCTGCCAGCGTCAGGGCATCTTTATCTTCGACGAGCCGGAATCCGCGCTGTCGCCCTCGCGCCAGATCGAATTCCTGAAGCTGATGCGCCGGATGGACGAGACTGGCCAATGCCAGATCATCATGGCCACGCATTCGCCGATCCTGATGGCCTATCCAAATGCGACGCTGCTGCGATTGTCGAAATACGGACTCGAGCCGGTGAACGTGAAGGACACGGATCATTACAGGGTCATGCGCGAGTTCTGCGATGATCCCCATGGGTTCGTCGAGGCGGCGATCGAGGAGTGAGGCGAGCAGGGCGCTGACCCGCGGGGCGCTCGTCTTTCTGGTCCAGCACCGCTCCCGCCCGCGCCACAAACCAGCCGCGTTTGGTCTGAAAATGCCTTACGATATGGCAGCCCGCGCGCCTGCGGGCCGCCAAGATAAGATAAATGGGGAAACGACATGAGAGTGACGATCGCGAAGGTGGGAGCCCTGGTGGCGGCGCTGGCTGTGGTAGGGGCGGCTTGGGCCCATGGACCGACCCGGCAAAAGGTGCGGGAATCAATCGAGATCAGCGCGCCGCCTGCAAAGGTATGGGCAGTGATCGGGAATTTTCAGGACATGAGCTGGCTGCAGCCGGTCAGCAAGACCGAAGGTGAGAAAGGCAACGAGATCGGCGCCACGCGGCGGCTGACGCTTGCGAGCGGCGGCACGCTCGACGAGGAGCTCTACAAATACGACGCCGAGAAGTTGAGCTATTCGTACCGGATTACGGCTGTTGACGTGAAGGTGCTGCCGGTCACCAACTATTCCTCGACCTTGACGATATCGCCAAGGGCCGACGGCAAGGGCAGCGTCCTGGAGTGGGCCGGCGCCTTCTATCGCGGCTATCCCAACAACGACCCGCCACCCGAGCTGAACGATGAGGCCGCGGTGAAGGCGGTGAGCGGGCTTTATCGTTCAGGGCTTGAGGCGCTGAAGAAGAAGGTCGAGAGCGGAAGCTGATCATGCGGGCCATCGTTCTGGCGGCTGTGGTCGCCAGCATCGGCTCAGCTTCCGCCGAGGAGGCGTTCGTCACCAATCAGCTCAGCGAAAACCTGACGGTCGTGGACCTCGCAACCGTGCAGCCGGTCGCGACCATCGCGATCGGCGGCAAGCCGGCCGGCGTTGCCGTCACGCTGGATGGACGCTTCGCCTATGTGACGAGCCCCGAGGCCAAGGCGCTCACGGTGGTGGATGCCGCCGCGCGCCAGGTCGTCGGGCAGGTCAAAGTTGGCGGCGGTCCGCTCGGTGTCGCGGTATCGCCGGACGGTGCGGCGGTCTATGTGGCTGACTGGCATGCCGCTGCGGTGCGGGTGATCGATCCGCTGGAGCTGCGCGTTGTCGCTGATATCGCGGTCGGCGCATCGCCCTCGGGCCTCGCGGTGACGCCCGACGGCCGGCTCCTGCTCTCGGCGGACCGCGACGACAACACTGTATCCGTCATCGATACCGCAACGCGCGACCGGCGGGCGGTCATCAAGGTCGGGATGCATCCGTTTGGAGTCACTATCGATGCAGAAGGCCGGCGTGCCTACACCGCCAATGTCGAATCAAACGACGTGTCGGTCATCGATATCGCAGAGGGCCGTGAGATCGGTCGTGTGAAGGCCGGCCTGCGCCCCTATGCGGTTGCGCTGGCGCAGGGCCGTGGCTTCGTCACCGACCAATATGACGGCACCGTCAGCGTGTTCGATCTCGCGACGCTGGCGCCGATCAAGCGCATCAGCGTCGGTGACTATCCGGAAGGGATCGCCGCGACGGCGGATGCGCGTCGCGTCGTCGTGGCAAACTGGGAGAGCAACACGCTCAGCGTCATCGATGCGGCCGAGCTTAAGGTGATCGGTGAGACCAAGGTCGGCGACGGTCCGCGCGCGTTCGGAGCTTTTCTGCGGCACTAGAGCGGGATGACTTGTCTTCGAATCGGCGTGACCGCGGTTGTCCACCTCTCCCATAGGGAGAGGTCGGCGCGCAGCGCCGGGTGAGCGGTTATGGTTCCTCGATCGAGCTCATCCCCCTCACCCGGATCGCATCTCACGATGCGATCCTACCTCTCCCCGACGGGGAGAGGTAAGGCACCTCCGACGTGGCGCCAACTCGACCTGATCTCATCATGCTCTAACGCGCGGATGGAGGTTCGTGCCTAGGCCCATATTAGCGAAGCGTAACCCGCCCTTCGGCGCCGCCGCAAAGGGACGAAGCAATATCCTCCATTCGCTCGAACATCAGGTCGGGCCCGAGCGCCCGCAGCTTGGCGGGCGCCGCATAGCCCCACGACACGGCGCCGCAGGCGATGCCGACGGCGCGCGCGGCTTCGATGTCACGGGTTTCATCGCCGATCGAAATCACCTGTGACGGCGCTAGGTCGGCGCGCTTGAGGACGCGGCTGAATTTAGCGGCCTTGCCAAAGATCGACGCGCCGCAATCGAACGAGGAGAACAGCGCCGTAGTCTCGCCGAGCAGCCGGCGTGCGTTCGCCTCGTTGTCCGAACTGACCAGCACCAGTTGCATGCCGCCGTCCTTGAGTGTGCGCAGCATGGTTTCGGTACCCGGAAACAGTTCGATATCGGCTAGGTGCTCCGCTTTCAGCCGGCGCATATGCCGGGCGATGATGGGTATCTTCCACATCGGCACTTCAAGCCGCGCGACGATCTCGCGCGAGCCGGCATGCCGCAGCTCTTCGACGTCCTCATCCGCGACGCGGCGGAAACCGAAGCGGTCAGCAACATCGTTTACGTTGCGCAGGAACCAGGGAAAGCTGTCTGCAAGCGTGCCGTCGAGGTCGAAGATGACAAGGGAGTAGGGCATTCGGCGGGAGAAGAGATAGCACGCGCTGAGACAATTGCGAAATTAACAAATGGAAAAGCGGTCGCAAACCTGCGATCGGCATTGGCTGTTGCCGCATGCCGCCGGAGGGCAGTTGCACTAATGTCGCTCGGCTTCGGCCTCCTGCTCGAGCTGCAGGATATGAGCCCGCAGCGCATCGAACCTGGCTTCCGTGGTGTCGCTGAACAGCGGATCCTTGTGGGGGACAAGGCTGACGCGATTTCGGTCCAATCCTCGGACTGCAATGCCTTCAGCGCGGCCGGAAAGAAATCACGATCTTCCATCCTGATATGACGCCGCTCATGCTCCAGGAAATCGCGAACGATGCGGTCCACGTCCTGACGAAGGAACTCGCGATCAGCAAGCACGCCGTCGACGGCTTTGGCGACGAGGTGCAATCCCTTGGCGCCTTCCCGGTGCTCATGCGCGAGATCGCCGATCTTCGCTGCAGCGGCGGGATCGCGAATTTTCAGTTTGGCGAAGACACGGTCTTCCTGAGCATGATGGTATATCTCAGTATAGACTTCGAAATAGGCGATGATGGCGCGGATGACCTCGTAGTCCGGCCGGCCTGAGCGATCGAAAATATCCAATTCGTGCTCGAGGACGGCAAGCAGCCGTTCAATATTGCGATGCTCTTGGCTTAGCAGCTCGATGATCATTGCGGTGATCCACAAGGGGGTGAACCATCGCAGAAAAGTAGACGCTCAAATCATCGTGGCATTGCGTTAGATCAAGGTCGAAACCGATTTGCACCGGAACGCGTCCGAAGCGTCGGAAAACCCTCACTCCGCTGCTTCGCTCGCGCTGCTCTTGCGTGGCTTACTGTTCGCCTTCTTCAGCACCGGCGCCAGGAATTTGCCGGTGTAGCTCCGCGGTGCCTTGGCGATGTCCTCCGGCGGACCCCAGGCGACGATTTCGCCGCCGCCGTCGCCGCCTTCGGGGCCGAGGTCGATCACCCAGTCGGCGGTCTTGATGACTTCGAGGTTGTGCTCGATGACGACGACCGTGTTGCCCTGGGCGACCAGCTCGTGCAGCACCTCCAGCAGTTTTGCCACATCGTGGAAGTGCAGGCCGGTGGTCGGCTCGTCCAGGATGTAGAGCGTGCGGCCGGTGGCGCGCTTTGACAGCTCCTTTGCCAGTTTGACGCGCTGGGCTTCACCGCCCGATAGCGTGGTCGCCTGCTGGCCGACATGGATGTAGTCGAGACCGACGCGGTGCAGGGTCTGGAAGGTTTCGCGGACGCGCGGCACCGCCTTGAAGAAATCGGCGGCTTCTTCCACGGTCATGTCGAGCACGTCGGCGATCGACTTGCCCTTGAATAGAACCTCCAGCGTCTCGCGGTTGTAGCGCTTGCCCTTGCAGACGTCGCAGGTGACGTAGACGTCCGGCAGGAAGTGCATCTCGATCTTGATGACACCGTCGCCCTGGCAGGCCTCGCAGCGGCCGCCCTTGACGTTGAAGGAGAAGCGCCCGGGCTCGTAGCCGCGTGCCTTGGCCTCGGGCAGGCCGGCGAACCATTCGCGGATCGGCGTGAAGGCGCCGGTATAGGTCGCAGGGTTCGAGCGCGGGGTACGGCCGATCGGTGACTGGTCGATGTCGATGATCTTGTCGATATGCTCCAGGCCCTCGATGCGGTCGTGCGGCGCGGCGGCTTCGCTGGCATTGTTGAGCTTGCGCGCGATCGCCTTGTAGAGCGTGTCGATCAGGAGCGTCGACTTGCCGCCGCCGGAGACGCCGGTGATGCAGGTGAACAGCCCCAGCGGAATCTCCGCCGTGACGTTCTTCAGGTTGTTGCCGCGGGCGTTGACGACCTTGATGGTGCGGCGATGGTTTGGCGGCCGCCGGTCGGAGATCGGCACCGAAAGCTCGCCGGTGAGATATTTGCCGGTCAGCGATTTCGGATTGCGCATGATCTCGGCGGGCGTGCCTTGCGCGACGATATGCCCGCCATGCATGCCGGCGCCGGGGCCGATGTCGAGCACGTAGTCGGCGAGGCGAATGGCGTCCTCGTCATGTTCGACCACGACCACGGTGTTGCCGAGGTCGCGCAGCCGCTTCAGCGTATCCAGGAGCCGCGCATTGTCGCGCTGGTGCAGGCCGATCGAGGGCTCGTCCAGCACATAGAGCACGCCTGTCAGCCCCGAGCCGATCTGGGACGCGAGTCGGATGCGCTGGCTTTCGCCGCCGGACAATGTGCCGGAGGAGCGGGACAGCGTGAGATAGTTGAGGCCGACGTCGAGCAGGAAGGTCAGTCGCTCGCGGATTTCCTTCAGCACGCGCGCGGCGATCTCGTTCTGCTGCGTGTTCAGCGCTTCCGGCACGGTCTCGAACCACTCGCCGGCGCGCTTCACCGACAGGTCGGCGATCTCGCCGATATGCTTGCCGCCGATCTTGACGCACAGCGCTTCCGGCTTGAGGCGATAGCCACTGCAGGCGGCGCAAGGAATGTCGGTGAAATATTTCGCCAGCTCCTCGCGCGCCCACTCGCTCTCGGTCTCGCGGTAGCGGCGGTTGATGTTGGTGATCACGCCCTCGAACGGCTTCTTGGTGTCGTAGGAGCGGACGCCGTCCTCATAGGAGAACTTGATCTCGTCGTCGCCGGAGCCGTGCAGGATGGCGTTCTGCGTCTTCTTCGCCAAGTCCTTCCACTTGGTGTCGAGCGTGAACTTGTAGTGCTTGCCGAGCGCGGTCAGCGTCTGCAGGTAATAGGGCGAGGAGGACTTGGCCCACGGCGCGATCGCGCCCTTGCGCAGGGACAGATCCTTGTCGGGAATGACGAGGTCCTCGTCGACATGCTGCTCGATGCCGAGGCCGCCGCAGGCGGGGCAGGCGCCATAGGGATTGTTGAACGAGAACAGCCGCGGCTCGATCTCGGGGATGGTGAAGCCGGAGACCGGGCAGGCGAACTTTTCCGAGAACAGGATGCGTTCCGGTCCGCTCTTGTCGTGGATCTTTGCGGTCTTCTTCTTTTCTTCGGCGGGAGCTGCCGCCGGGGCGTCGGCGAATTCGATCACCGCAAGGCCCTCGGCAAGCTTGAGCGCGGTCTCAAAGCTCTCCGCGAGACGCTGACCGATGTCGGGGCGCACCACGATGCGGTCGACGACGACGTCGATGTCGTGCGGAAACTTCTTGTCGAGGCTCGGCGCTTCGGCGAGCTCATGGAAGGTGCCGTCGATCTTGACGCGCTGAAAACCCTTCTTGAGATATTCGGCGAGCTCTTTCCGGTACTCGCCCTTGCGGCCGCGCACGACCGGCGCCAGCAGATAGAGGCGAGTGCCCTCGGGCAAGGCGAGCACGCGATCGACCATCTGCGAGACGGTCTGGCTCTCGATCGGCAATCCCGTGGCCGGCGAATAGGGCACGCCGACGCGGGCCCAGAGCAGGCGCATGTAGTCGTAGATCTCGGTGACAGTGCCGACGGTCGAGCGCGGGTTCTTCGAGGTGGTCTTCTGCTCGATGGAGATGGCGGGCGAGAGGCCGTCGATCTGGTCGACATCAGGCTTCTGCATCATCTCCAGGAACTGGCGGGCATAGGCCGACAGCGATTCGACATAGCGGCGCTGGCCCTCGGCATAGATGGTGTCGAAGGCAAGCGAGGACTTGCCGGAGCCGGACAGGCCGGTGAAGACGACGAGCTTGTCGCGGGGAATCTCGACGTCGATGTTCTTGAGATTGTGCTCCCGCGCGCCGCGGATCGTGATGGCACGCGTTGAGGAGCCGGCGGTCGGTTGGCGCTTCGCCCTGAGCACTTCATCCATATCGGCATTTCCAGGCGCTTGTAAGCGCGCCACGTTATGGGCGCGCGTCGTCGGAAATCCCTACCACGGCGCCGATGGGGTGATGCCGGAACATAGGAAGAACGGGCGACGATTTCCAGTGCTCAGCACGAATCATCAACGATTTGTTTCTGATCGCATTTCCTGCGTGCAGCTTTGGCAGTAGCTGGCAGCAAGAGGGGCCCGCGCAAGCGGAGCTTCGCAGATGAGCGGCTCGGAACGAACGACACGCAAACAAAAAGGCCGGCGCAAGGCCGGCCTTTTCTTAAGATTGATATCCGATCGCGAGATCAGTACCGCCCGATGATCGGAGCGCCGCCGAGGCCGAACTTGTAGTTCACGCGGACGGTGACGAGGTCGATGTCCTGCTTGATATTCTCGGTGGCGAAGAGGCTGCCGGCCGGGCCGGCGAAGCCATTGTTGACGAAATCGTAGGAGCGATTGCCCAGGAAGATGTGATTGTACTCGGCGCCGACCGACCAGTTCGGCGCAAAGCCGTACTCGATGCCAGCGCCAACCGAGGCTCCCCAGCGGGTGTCGTTGATGTCGTTGGTGATCGGGAAACCGGTGAAGGCGTCACGCACGCGGTAGCGATCGGCGACCACGGCCGCGCCGCCCTTGACGTAGAACAGCACATTGTTGGCAGCATAGCCGATCTGGCCGGTGATCAGGCCGAAGGCGTCGACCCTGGTCTCGTTGGTGTCGATGCCCGTCAGCAGGCTGATGTTGCTGCCCTTGAAGTCGGCCCAATTGCCCTGGCCTTCGACGCCGAACACCCAGGTGCCCATCTGCCAGCGATAGCCGATCTGACCACCAGCAGTGCCGCCGTCGGCGTTATGGGAGCCGTCACTGAAACCAAGGACGTCCCAGCGGTTGCGGCTCGTTCCCCAGCCGCCGTTGCCGCCGATATAGAACCCGGTCCAGTCGTAGACGACGGCGACGGGCGCCGGCGGAGCCTTGACATAAGGGCGCGCGGCAAGATCGGCAGCCGAGGCGGGCGCAGCCAGCGCAACCAAGGCAACCGTTCCAAGCAAAAACTTCTTCATCGTAGCTCTCCAGCCTTTGTTCGCTTCAATTTGGTCCCGAAGCGTTACGGTATTAAAGACGCGAGCGCCGCGCCGTCGTTTTAGGCATATACTCCGATTCAACCGGAAATACCGTCGCCGAAACGCAACACTTCACGGCGAAGTACCGGGAACATAAGTTAATGGTTTTCTTGATGTTTTATGGAACCCCAGGGTCGATTTCGGGTTCCATCCTGGCCGCACCAAATTTGGGCCACAATGCCACCACGATTATGTCAAGTTGCATGGAACAAAACTGGAACAATGGCGCGGCTGGTGCTATATGTGGATAACCGCGCAATGGACGGGGAATGGCTGCGCCCGACGGTGTCGGCGAGCGTATAGGGTCCGTCAGCAATGTAAGATGTGGTTAGCGAAGACTGAATGTGGCCGCCGTGTAACCGGCCGGCCCAGTGATTGAGTGGAGAGCGGCGATGGCGGGAAGCGTAAATAAGGTCATTCTGGTGGGCAATCTCGGCAAGGACCCGGAAATCCGGCGGACCCAGGACGGCCGTCCGATCGCCAATCTGAGCGTCGCGACCTCCGAGACCTGGCGCGACCGGGCCACCGGCGAGCGCAAGGAAAAGACCGAGTGGCACCGTGTCGTCATCTTCAATGAAGGGCTCGCCAAGGTCGCCGAGCAATACCTGAAGAAGGGCGCCAAGGTTTACGTCGAGGGCCAGCTCCAGACCCGGAAATGGACCGATCAGAGCGGGGTCGAGAAATATTCGACCGAAGTGGTGCTGCAGGGCTTCAACTCCAACCTCACGATGCTGGACGGCAGGGGCGGCGGTGGCGGCAGCTTCTCCGACGACATGGGCAGCGGTGGCGGCGATTTCGGCGTCAGCGGCCCCTCGAGTTCCGCGCCACGCCGCGCCGTGCCGGCCGGCGCCCGCAACAACAACGACATGGACGACGATATCCCGTTCTGATCGAGCGGTACGTTGCCGGAAAGATCGCGTGAGGATGAAAATCTCCCTCGCGCGATACAGCTTGCGTCGAACTTATCCTCTTCAATGACTGCAGGATATCAGCGTCAAGCGATTGATATGGCTTGATGTGCCGCGGCCGGGTTGCTTGTGGCTCCGGTTAATGTGAATTGTGAGGAAATCGATCTAACCGACAGGGCGCGGCGATGCGGGCGCCGCCAACGGCCCGCGGGCGGTTTCCTGACCTCGGAGGGCGCCTTGCCGCACGCCGCTGGGGTGTTCCCGCGGCGCGCCGGTCGACCCCGTAAGTCTATGAAAAAACGAAGGGAAAAACCGGTCGCCGAGGCCGTTCCGGGGTGGTGGTCGGGCCCCCGATACGCTATATGATTCTGCAGTAGAACCGACCCGGATTCCCCCTTTGTCAGAACCTGAAGACGACAAGCCCGGCGAGCCGTCGGGGCCCTCCGACATTCGTCCCGTTTCCATCCTCGACGAGATGAAGAAGTCCTACCTCGACTACGCCATGAGCGTGATCGTGGCGCGGGCGCTCCCCGATGCGCGTGACGGGCTCAAGCCGGTCCACCGCCGCATCCTGTATTCGATGTACGACCAGGGGCATACGCCGGACAAGAAGTACGTCAAGTCCGCGCGCGTGGTCGGCGACGTCATCGGTAAGTATCACCCACACGGCGACCAGTCGATTTACGACGCCATGGTGCGCATGGCGCAGGATTTTTCGATGCGCGTGCCGCTCATCGACGGCCAAGGCAATTTCGGCTCGGTCGACGGTGATCCGCCGGCGGCCTATCGATACACCGAAGCACGCCTGACGCGGGCGGCAGAGGCTGTGCTGGCGGACATCGAGAAGGACACGGTCGACTTCCAGCCCAACTACGACAACAGCGAGCAAGAGCCGTCGGTATTGCCGACGCGGTTTCCGAACCTCCTGGTCAATGGCGCGGGCGGCATCGCCGTCGGTATGGCCACCAACATCCCGCCGCACAATCTCGGCGAGGTCGTCGACGCCTGTGTGGCGCTGATCGACAACCCGGCGCTCACCATCGACGACCTCATCAACATCATTCCGGGGCCGGATTTCCCCACGGGCGGCATCATCCTCGGTCGAGCGGGCATCCGAGCATCCTATCATCTCGGCCGCGGCTCGATCGTGATGCGCGGCAAGGTCACGATCGATACCCTGCGAAAGGATCGCGAGGCGATCATCATCACGGAGATCCCGTACCAGGTTAACAAGGCGAACATGGTCGAGCGGATCGGCGAGCTGATCCGCGAGAAGAAGATCGAGGGGATTTCCGACCTGCGCGACGAATCCGACCGCGAAGGTTTCCGCGTCGTGATCGAACTGAAGCGCGAGGCGATGCCGGACGTGGTGCTGAATCAGCTCTACCGCTTCACGCCGCTGCAGACCAACTTCCCGGCCAACATCCTGGCACTCGATTCCGGCCGTCCGCAGACGATGAACCTGAAAGATCTGCTGACGATCTTCGTCAACTTCCGCGAACAGGTGGTGACCCGGCGAACCAAATACCTGCTCGGCAAGGCGCGCGACCGCGCACACCTCCAGGTGGGCCTGGCCATCGCGGTTGCCAATATCGACGAGGTCATCCGCGTCATCCGCTCTTCGCCGAATCCGGCGGCCGCGCGCGAAACCCTGATGTCGCGCGATTGGCCGGCGCGGGACGTCGAAGACATGATCACGCTGATCGACGATCCGCGCCACCGCATCAATCCGGACGGCACCATCCGCCTTTCGCTGGAGCAGGCGAGGGAAATCCTCGACCTCCGGCTGCAGCGCCTCACCGCGCTCGGCCGCGACGAGATCGGCGAGGAACTCACCAAGCTCGCGGCGGAGATCTCCGACTATCTCGACATCCTGCGCTCGCGCGCCCGGGTGCAGGCGATCGTCAAGACCGAGCTTGCCGAGGTGAAGGCCGAGTTCGCCACCCCGCGCAGGACTGTTATCGTCGAGCAGGAAGGCGAGGTCGAGGACGAGGATCTGATCCAGCGCGAAGACATGGTGGTGACCGTGTCGCACGCCGGCTACGTCAAGCGCGTGCCGCTGTCGACCTATCGCGCCCAGCGCCGCGGCGGCAAGGGCCGGGCCGGCATGCAGACCCGCGACGAGGATTTCGTCAGCCGCGTGTTCGTGGCGTCGACCCATACGCCGGTCCTGTTCTTCTCCTCGCGCGGCCAGGTCTACAAGGAGAAAGTCTGGCGATTGCCGATGGCCGCGCCGAATGCGCGCGGGAAGGCGCTGATCAACATCCTGCCGCTGGAGCAGGGCGAGCGCATCACCACCATCATGCCGCTGCCGGAGGATGAATCCTCCTGGAAGAATCTCGACGTGATGTTCGCCACCACCGGCGGCAACGTCCGTCGCAACAAGCTGTCCGACTTCGTCGACGTCCGCCGTTCCGGCATCATCGCCATGAAGCTGGAGGAGGGCGAGGCGATCGTCGACGTGCAGATCTGCACCGAGCATGACGACGTGCTGCTGACCGCCGCCGGCGGCCAGTGCATCCGTTTCCCCGTCACCGATGTGCGCGTCTTCACCGGCCGTACCTCGATGGGCGTGCGCGGCATTTCCCTCGCCGAGGGCGACAAGCTGATCTCGCTCGCGATCCTGCGCCATGTCGAGACGACCTCGGACGAGCGCTCGGCCTACCTGAAGATGCGCCGCGCGGTCGCAGGCGAAGCGACCGCCGAGGAGCCGGTCGAGACCGAGGCCGAGGAGGCCACAGGCGCGATCCAGCTCTCGCAGGAGCGCTATGTCGATATGTCGGCGCAGGAGCAGGTGGTGCTGACGGTGTCCGAAAACGGCTACGGCAAGCGGACCTCATCCTACGAGTACCGCACCACCGGCCGCGGCGGCAAAGGTATCGTCGCCATGAGTGTCAACAGCCGCAACGGCAAGCTGGTGGCCTCGTTCCCGGTAGAGGAGGCCGACCAGATCATGCTGGTGACCGACAAGGGGCAACTCATCCGCTGCCCCGTCGGCGACATCCGCATCGCCGGCCGCTCGACCCAGGGCGTCATCGTATTCGACACCGCGGACGACGAGCATGTCGTCTCGGTCGAGCATATCGGCGACGACAGCGAGAATGGCGAGAACGGCAACGGAAACGGCGGCCAATGACCCGTAGCCCGGGTGAAGCGCAAGCGTAGCCCGGGACCTTCGTGGGTAAGGATGGAATCCCGGGTTGCGCTTCGCTCCACCCGGGCTACAGCTACGGACTTCACCAACTCCAGCGAAAGCCAATGTCGCGACGCGCGACGTCAGGGCGGCTGTTGTCAGGTGGTCAGATCTCGATTTCCGTCCCGAATTCCACCACCTGTCCGGTCGGCACGCCGAAGAACGCCGCAGTGCGTTCGGCGTTGCGTTGCAGGAATGCGAAGATTGATTCCCGCCAAACCCACATGCCCGGAACGTCCTCGCGCGGGATGATGGTCTCGCGGCCGATATAGTAGGTGACGTCGGAAAGATCGATGCCGGGCAGCTTGCCCTGCCGGCAGGCGAGTTGCAGGCCCTCATAGATGGTCGGGTATTGCATGAAGCCGTAGTGCAGGATCACCCGCGTGATGCCCGGGATGATGTCGATGATCTCGGCGCGGTCGTCCTCGGAAATGCGCGGGGATTCCTCGATCTGCACGGTGACCAAAAGAACGCGTTCGTGCAGGACGTGGTTGTGCTTGACGAACTGCGTCAGTGCGAGCGGCACGCCGCTCGGCGCGGCTGCGAGGAACACGGCAGTGCCCGGCAGCCTGGCGCGGCACTTGGTGATCGCGGTCTCGATCAAATCCTCTTCCGGCTGGCGTAGTCTTGCACGGGCACGCTCGACCAGCTTTACGCCGCCGCGCCAGGTGAGCATCAGGAATGCGATCAAGCCTGCCAGCAGCAGCGGAAACCAGCCGCCTTCGTGCAGCTTGGTCGAGTTGGCCGCGAAGAAGATGAGGTCGATGACAAGAAAGAAACCGTTGACGGCGAGCACGATCAGCGGCGAGTAGCCCCACTGGATCGCAACCAGCGCCGCCAGCAGCGTGGTGATCGCCATCAACAAGGACACCGCGATGCCATAGGCGCCGGCGAGGGCGTCCGAAGTGCCAAAGCCCAGTACCGCGCCAAGCGTCGCGGCGGCGAGCAGCCAGTTCACCAGCGGCACATAGATCTGGCCGATCGCGTCGCTGGTGGTGTGCAGGATGTGCATCCGCGGCAGGAAGCCGAGCTGGATCGATTGCTGGGTCAGCGAGAACACGCCCGAGATGATCGCCTGGGAGGCGATCACGGTGGCGATCGCGGAGAAGGCGACCAGCGGGTAGTGCAGCCAGTCGGGCGAGAGCTGGAAGAACGGATGGTCCAGCGCGCCCGGATCGGTGATCAACAGCGCGGCCTGCCCGAAATAATTGAGCACCAGCGCGGGCAGGCAGACGGCGAACCAGGCGAGCCGGATCGGAAACCGCCCAAAGTGCCCCATGTCGGCGTACATCGCCTCACCGCCCGTGACCGCGAGAAAAGCTGCGCCGAGGATGGCGAAGCTGATGTGGAAATTCTGGTGGATCAGGAAATTGAAGGCATAGAACGGGCTGAGTGCCGCGAGCACCGCCGGCGCCTGGACGATGCCGTGGATGCCGAGCGCCGCGAGAACAAGGAACCAGCCGAGCATGACCGGTCCGAAAATCCGGCCGATGAAGCCGGTGCCCTGCTTCTGCATCGCGAACAGGCCAACCAGAATCACGATGGTGATCGGCACCACCGCCGGCGCCAGCGATGGCGCGTCCACCTTTAATCCCTCGATCGCGCTCAAGACCGAGATCGCCGGGGTGATTGCGCCGTCGCCGTAGAGCAGGGCGGCGCCGATGAGGCCGACGACCAGAAGCTGCGCACGCCAGGTGCCCGGCTGGGCATGGCGCGCGTGCAGCAGCGCCAATATCGCCACGATCCCGCCTTCGCCGCGGTTGTCTGCACGCAGGATCAGGAGCGCGTATTTGATCGAGATGATCAGGATCAGCGCCCACAGGATCAGCGATACCACGCCCAGGACGGCGTTCGGCGCGATCGTGCCGCCATGGGCGGCCGCCCTGGCAGCCTCCTTCAATGCATAAAGGGGACTGGTCCCGATATCGCCATAAACGACGCCAAGCGCGCCGATGGTTGTTGCAAGAGGAAGGGGGCTCGGCGGATGGCCTGAGGCGATGGCGGGCGTGCTTGACATCAGCGAGACCCCCGATTGCACCGCGCCGACCGGATCATCCTCAAGGGCGCGACCAAACGGCAGTCTGCGATGAGACGTCGCAAATTACCACTATGTTCCTACGGAGGAGGAGGCCGGGGTTACGGGGTGCGATCGGCGGTGACGAGGCGGGCTTCGCGGACCGCGGCATTGCCGCCGGCCTTGCGGAGGCAGGAGGCATCAAAATTCGGCCAATTCTGCTGCGCGCAGGTGTCCTTGGCAGGGGGGCGGATATCCAGCCGGTCGGCCTTGGCGAGGGGGCGGGGCACGCTGGCTTCGACCTGGGGTGCAAAGCCTGGAAGAACGGTGAGAGCGGCGGCAATGAAGGCGGCAACGGCGACGGCAGAAAGTGCCTTGATCATGACGGTTCCCTGTGAGTGGGCCTTGGCGGCCCGTCGTTTCGTTGGCGGCGGTGATAGAGGCCGCCAATTTCCTGCTGTCTTCGCCCGAGGCGAAAATGATTTCGTTCCCTGGGCATTTTGTTTCGTCGGCGCCAGATCAATGAAACATTGGGGTTCAGGGCCGCCTGGGAACCCGGCTGGCTTGCCGGCCAGCCCCGGGCAGGCTAGAGGGGGATATGCCTCGCACCGCGCTTTATCCCGGCTCCTTTGACCCGGTCACCAACGGCCATCTCGACGTGGTCAAGCACGCCGTCGTCCTCTGCGACCGCCTGATCGTCGCCATCGGCGTCCATCCGGGGAAGAAGCCGCTGTTTTCGGTCGAGGAGCGCCTGGTGATGCTGCAGGAGGTATTCGGCCCCGTCGCCGCCAAAGCCGGCTGCGGCTTCGATTGCATCACATTCGATGACCTGGTCGTTACCGCGGCGCAACGCGCCGGTGCTACGATTCTGATCCGGGGCCTGCGGGACGGCACCGACCTGGACTACGAGATGCAGATGGCCGGCATGAACGAAGCCATGGCGCCCGAGGTGCATACCGTTTTCCTGCCGGCCTCGCCGGCCGTCCGGCCGATTACGGCGACCCTGGTGCGCCAGATCGCCGGCATGGGCGGCGATGTCTCCAACTTCGTGCCCAAAGCCGTTGCCGCCCGCCTCAAGGCCAAATTCGCCAGCTAGTTCTCGCGCTCTTCTCAGACATCCGTTCCGGAGTTTTCATGATCCGAATCCTCGCCGTTCTCGCCGCGCTCCTCTGTGTGGCTCCCGCGGTCGCGCAGCCCTTGCCGGCCAATCTGGACAAGGCCAATGCGATCGTGATCGACACCAACAAGGGCCGCATTGTCGTCAAGCTCAGGACGGACATCGCGCCGCAGCATGCCGAGCGCATCAAGCAGCTCGCGCGCGAGGGCTATTACAACAACGTGCCGTTCCACCGCGTGATCGACGGCTTCATGGCGCAGACCGGCGACGGCCAGAAATTCGACGGCACCGGCGGCTCGAAATACCCGAACCTGAAGCAGGAATTCTCGAACGTGCCGTTCAAGCGCGGCATCGTCGGCATGGCTCGGCGGGGTGACAGCGTCGACAGCGCCAACTCGCAGTTCTTCATCATGTTCGCGGACGGCCCGAGCCTGAACAACCAATACACCGTAATCGGCGAAGTGGTGTCCGGCATGGACGTGGTCGACAAGTTGAAGAAGGCCCCCGCAGGCTCCCCGAGCGGTGCGGTAACCGATCCCGACAAGATGGTGAAGGTGCAAGTCGCATCCGACATCAAGTGAGTTCAGGCGATGCTGCGCGGCAAACCATTTCTCTGGTTTGCAGCGCCGCTGATGCTGCTTGCCTGCACGGCGCGGGCGCAGCCGGCGCCCGAGAAGCTTGATACGCTCAAGGACCTTTTCATAAAGCTGCACAGTTGCTTCAAGCCGCCGCCGCTGTCGCAGGCCAACCCGATCGACATCACCGTGATCGTCAGCTTCACCCGCCAGGGCGCGATCCTCGGCCGTCCCAGGATCACCTATGAGACGGCGGAGGCCAGCGAGAATGACCGGTTGCAATACCGCATCGCCGTGATGCAGGCCTTGGAACGTTGCACGCCGTTGCCATTTACCGATGCACTGGGCGGCGCGGTTGCCGGCCGGCCGATGGCGATCCCTTTCCGAACCCGCAAACGTCAACCCGAAGCCAAAGAGAGGCGAGCATGGCTGTTACCGAAAATACTTTGATCCTCGAGACCACCCAGGGTCCCGTCACCATCGAGATGCGCCCTGATCTCGCGCCGAACCACGTCGCCCGCATCAAGGAATTGGTGCGCGAGGGCTTTTACGACGGCATCGTGTTCCACCGCGTGATCGAGGGCTTCATGGCCCAGACCGGTTGCCCCCATGGCACCGGCACGGGCGGCTCCGGAAAGAAGCTGAAGGCCGAGTTCAACAAGGAGCCGCATGTCCGCGGCACCGCCTCGATGGCGCGCGCCGCCAACCCGGATTCCGGCGACAGCCAGTTCTTCATCTGCTTCGACGACGCCGCCTTCCTCAACGGCCAGTACACGGTCTGGGGCAAGGTCACCGAGGGCATGGAGAACGTCGACAAGATCAAGCGCGGCGAGCCGGTGCAGAACCCGGACAAGATCGTCAAGGCAAGGATGGCTGCCGACGCGACAGCCTGACACTCAATCGTCATACCCGGGCTTGACCCGGGTATCCATCGCTCTTCAGAAGAGTTTTTCCTAAGAGATGGATTGCCGGGTCAAGCCCGGCAATGACGGCTAGAAGATGCGCACCGACCTCTTTGACTTCGACCTCCCGCCTGAACGGATCGCGCTGCGGCCCGCGAGTCCGCGCGACGCCGCGCGGATGCTGGTGGTGCAGGGGGACGGCGTGCTGCGCGACCGCACCGTGGCCGAGCTGCCGCAATGGCTCGAGCCGGGCGACCAGCTCGTGGTCAACGACACCAAGGTGATCGCGGCGCAATTGAAGGGCCGCCGCATCGGCCGCGAGACCGAACCGAAGATCGAGGCGACGCTGATCAAGCGGCTCGACGGTTCGCGCTGGCAGGCGCTGGTGAAGCCGGCGAAGAAATTGGCGGAAGGCGACACTGTCCGCTTCGGCAATGAGGGCAGGGTCTGCCTGCTTGGACATCTCGATGCGCAGGTCGAAGCCAAGGGGCAGGAAGGCGAGGTGACGCTGTCATTCTCCTTCCACGGGCCCGCGCTCGACCAGGCCATCGCCGATCTCGGTAGACCGCCGCTACCGCCTTACATCGCCTCGAAGCGCACGCCAGACGATCAGGACGCCGCCGACTACCAGACCATGTTCGCGGCCAATGAGGGCGCGGTCGCAGCCCCGACCGCGGGCCTGCATTTCACGCCGGCGCTGGAAGCTGCACTACGTGGCCACGGGGTCGATATTGTCAGACTGACCCTGCATGTCGGGGCAGGGACATTCCTGCCGGTGAAGGTGGACGACACCTCCGAGCACAGGATGCATTCCGAATGGGGCTGCGTCTCCGCAGAGACCGCCGCAGCGCTGAACGCGGCGCGCGCCAAAGGCGGGCGCATCATCGCGGTCGGCACGACCTCATTGCGACTGCTCGAAAGCGCTGCGAGGGAGGATGGCACGATCCAGCCATTCACCGGCGACACCGCGATCTTCATCACGCCCGGCCACCGCTTTCGCGCAGTCGATATCCTGCTGACCAATTTCCATCTGCCACGCTCGACCCTGTTCATGCTGGTGTCGGCCTTCTCCGGCCTCGAGACGATGAAGCAGGCCTATGCGCATGCCATCGCTGCGGGCTATCGCTTCTATTCGTATGGCGATGCGTGCCTGCTGTTTCGCGCGCACGAGGGACGCGAGTTTCTGTAGATTGTGTAGCGTCGGATGCGCAGGAGCTTTATGCGTTCGCGCTGCCAGTTGATGTGCCCTCGCCCCTTGTGGGAGAGGGCTGCTCCGCTGCTTCCCATTAGACTCATTCGGGTGAGGGGTTGTCTCCGCGAGCATCGTCGCCCGTGGCGACAACCCCTCATCCGGCGCTTCGCGCCACCTTCTCCCACAAGGGGAGAAGGGAAGGGCCGATAGACCGAGCGTCAACGGCTCTTGCGGCGGGGCGGTTCGAGGATCACCTGCTTCAGATCCAGTCCGCTGACGATGATGACCACGAAGCTCAGCTTGCCGCGTTCGCGTGTCAGGCCTCCGCTGATCGCCTTGCCCGAGGCGGCCCGTTCCGCCACCCGCACCGCATCCGACAACTGCTGGTCAACACCCGACAGCGAAGCGATGTTGGTGCGGTCCTCCGCGTTGAGTTCTTTCAGGGACGACACCAGCCGATCCGTCGAGATCTCGCCGGTGGCAGCATCGATGGCATGTTCCCAGAGCTGGCCGTCATGAAACGTCCTGACCCGGTACACCGGCGCACCTGATCCCCCATCGAAGCTGACATCGGAGGTCCTCGCGCCGGCGTGCGCCCGCTCGGCGATCTCGATGGCCCGGCTGAGCGACACCTGGGCGGTCCGGAACAGCTCAATTTGATGGGCGACCGCCTTGTCGTCAGACTCCGTTGCCTGCTCCTGGCCGGAGGAAGCCTCAGGAGCAGAAGGTGCGGCGACAGTGAAGGAGGGCGCGGATGCGAGCAGCGTCAGCAGACCGATCACGAGCAGGTGCCGTGTCGTTCTGGACTCTGTGCCCGTGGCGAGCGTGCGCGGATTCACCATCGATCCTCCTCCGTGGCGCGAAGCATCTGTTTCGCAGCCATGCGTCTCCCATCATTTGGGACTTCGATCCGGCATTTTTGAGTTCCGAACCGAGATCACATCGCGGCATTTTTCGCTCAGCCGCCGCCTATTTGCGTGAAGGCACGAAACAATCTCTTCGGTGTTCGGAATGGAACCGGAGCAGAATCGAAAGACATCGGGCGTGCAGGCCTCGCGCTGTTCCGGCGTTCCCCGACCTTCTGCATCGGCTCGCGATGCGCATGACAGCGCCGTGATCGCAAGACCGACGGCCATGAGCTGGACGCTTCTTTGCAACAGGGCGGGGGCCAATGAGAGGATCCTTGCTGGTCCGGACGACTATCGCGCGTTGCGTTCGTGCGCCGAAAGGACACGGCCGACCCGTGTCCGGGTCGGCCGTCCGAACAGCGCAAGCCGGCTTGGGGGCCAGGAAGACACAGGTTGCGCCGATCGAAGTCTGCGACGGCGTGAGCACTGGGCGAGTCCGGTGCGGCGGACACGTCGGCTCACTTAACGAAACCGTACGGTATCGTTTAGTTATCGTCAACAGCTCTCGGGTGCCGGGGAGCCACGCAAATCGCGGGGCTGCCCGCGGCGTCGGGCATGGCTTGTCGAGATGTCAGCGGGGCGGGCGGGTGCGTGCGCCGGATTTCTGCGGCCGACCGCCAGGTCCGCCGATGCCGGTCATCAAGAGGCGCAAGGAAGCCCGCAAGCGTTTTTCCTCAGCCTTCCGGTCAATTGGAATGCCGTTGGTCGCTTGCCGGAAGGTGTGGCCGACGGTGATGTTGAGGTAGACCTCGGCGGCGATCGTCGTGTCCTCGATTTGGACCGCTCGCTCGGCGACCAGACGATCAAACAGACGGGTCATCGTCGAAACGGCTTTCAAGTAGCCTTCTTCCTCGGCGAGCCTTGCGAGCTCGGGAAAATTGGTTGCCTGCGCCGCCACAATGCGGCCCAGAGCCCCCGGCTCAGGCCCGCTGATCAAATCGAGCATCTGCCGCGCGAGATCGAGGAGAACTTGCTCGACGGAAACGCCGGAAACATCGCTGCACTGCATTTCCGCCGCTGTCGAGAGCGGAGAGAGCCAGCGCGCAATCTCGCGCCGCAGCACGGCCTCGAACAGGCCGCGCTTGTCGCGATAGCGGGCGTAGACGGTGGGCTTGCTGACCCGCGCCGTTTCAGCGACGGCGTCGATCGACGTCGCCTCGAAGCCGCGCTCCAGAAAAAGCCGGGTGGCAACCTCGATCAGCCGCAGGTCGCGCTGGATGGCGGCGCTTTTTGTCGGGCGGCCGCCGCGGGATTTCGCAGCGCTCTGCCGTGCCGCCCGTGCCATTAACCTCGTCAGTGGTTCCGTCCTCTCGGCGCTAATGTACCTCAGCTCTATATCGCGCCTCCGTGCAGCCGTCATCGCCAATCTGCTGGCGACGCCGGCCTCATGCCATCACGCGCTCGGGCAACAGCTCCGCGATCTGGACCGCGTTCAGCGCTGCGCCCTTCAGGAGCTGGTCGGCCGCCACGAAGATCGAGATCGAATGGCCGCTCGGGTCGCTCAGATCCTTGCGGATGCGGCCAACCAGCACGTCGTCCTGGCCGGAGGCATCGATCGGCATCGGGAAGTAATTTGCGGCGCGATCGTCCACGATCCGCACGCCGGGCGCGGCGGCAAGCAGCGCGCGCACCTGGTCCTCGCTGATCGGCTTCTCGCATTCGAAGGTGATGGCCTCGCAGTGCGCGCGCAGCACAGGGACGCGGACGCAGGTGACGCCGACTGCGATGCGGTCGTCCTCGAAGATCTTGCGGGTCTCCTTGATGACCTTGGTTTCCTCGTCGTTGTAGCCGGTCTCGGGATCGACGGCGGTGTTGTGGTTGAACAGGTTGAATGCGTAAGGATGCGGCATCACCTTCGGCGTATAGACCTGTCCGTTCAGATTGGCGCGGGTCGATTCCACCAGCTCCTCCATGGCAGCGGCGCCGGCGCCGCTCGCGGCTTGATAGGTCGAGATGATCACGCGCTTGATCCGGTTCTTCTGATGGATCGGCCACAGCGGCACGAGCGCGGTGATCGCGGCGCAGTTCGGGACGGCGATGATGCCCTTGTGCTCGCGGATGCGGGACGCGTTGATCTCGGGGATCACGAGCGGCACGTTCGGGTCCATCCGGAACGCCGAGGA
The DNA here is from genome assembly GCF_059512385.1 of Bradyrhizobium sp. Crot121. NCBI lineage: Bacteria > Pseudomonadati > Pseudomonadota > Alphaproteobacteria > Hyphomicrobiales > Nitrobacteraceae > Bradyrhizobium > Bradyrhizobium sp. Crot121. Next base: position 99,106 of record NZ_JCAMOR010000023.1, read on the forward strand.
ATTGTCGACGACAATGGCACCGGCCTTCACCGCGATCGGCGCGAACTTCTTCGAGACGCCGCTGCCGGCCGAGAACAGGGCGATGTCGACGCCCTCGAAGGAGCGCTCGTTGAGCTCCTCGATGACGACCTTTTGGCCGCGGAAGTCGATGGCCTTGCCCGCCGAACGGCTGCTCGCCAGCGGCTTCAGCTTGCGCACGGGGAAGCCGCGCCGGTCCATGGTGGCGATGAACTCGGCACCGACGGCGCCGGTCACGCCGGCAATGGCAACTACGGGATCGTTCTTCACGGAAGTCTCCATCTTATTTGAGCATGATCTTTTCGGAAAACCGGTGCCCACTTTTCCGGATCATGCTGTAGGGCAATAAAAAAAGCCCCGGACCTTCATCAGGCGGGGCTTCGGTTTGAGACGATGCGGTCGGTCCGACTACACGCGCACGCCTCCCAAGGCCCCGGAGAGCTTTTTGGTCGTGGTGGTGCGTTTGGTCGCGGTCATCATGGTGTTGGAACTTATGCGGGAGAGTTTTTGCGCCGTCAACGGCTTTGCGGCAGAAAAACGACGTCGGCGCGGTTGAACGAGCCACGCTGGCGCGCCATAAGCGGCCGCATGAGCCTTCCCAATCATTTCGAATTGCTCGCAACTGACGGCAATGCCCGTACTGGCCGGCTGACCACGCCGCATGGCGTGGTGCGCACGCCGGCATTCATGCCGGTCGGCACGGCCGGCGCGATGAAGGGCATGCACTGGCGCGAGGTGCGCGACGCCGGCGCCGACATCGTGCTCGGCAACACCTATCATTTGATGCTGCGGCCGGGTGCCGAGCGCATCGCAGCCCTCGGCGGGCTGCAGACGTTCACCGGCTGGAACGGGCCGATGCTGACGGACTCCGGCGGCTTCCAGGTGATGTCGCTGTCGGAGCTGCGCAAGGTCAGCGAGAACGCGGTGACCTTCCGCTCGCATATCGATGGCGCCAAGGTCGAGCTGTCGCCGGAGCGCTCGATCGAGGTGCAGCGATTGCTTGGCTCCGACATCGCGATGCAGATGGATGAATGCGTGCGGTTGCCGGCGGAGCGCGACGATATCGAGCGCGCGATGCGGCTGTCGCTGCGCTGGGCCGAGCGCAGCAAGCGCGCCTTCGAGACTGCACCCGCCGGCTACATGCTGTTCGGCATCGTGCAGGGCGGCGATCTCCCCGAGCTGCGCCGGCAAAGCGCCGAGGCGCTGGTCGAGATCGGTTTTCATGGTTACGCGATCGGCGGGCTCGCGGTCGGCGAGCCGCAGGCCGTTATGCTGGCGATGATCGAGGAGACTGCGCCGGCGCTGTCAGCGGATCGTCCGCGCTATCTGATGGGCGTCGGCACGCCCGAGGACATCCTCGAAGCGGTGGCGCGCGGCATCGACATGTTCGACTGCGTGATGCCGACGCGGAACGGACGTCATGGCGTGGCGTTCACCCGGTTCGGGCCGGTGAACCTGCGCAACGCACGACACGCCGACGATCCGCGTCCGCTGGACGAAGAGAGCGCGTGGCCTTCCGCGCGCAGCTATTCGCGCGCCTATCTGCATCACCTCGTGAAATCGGGTGAGACGCTCGGTGCGATGCTGCTATCGGAAATCAACATCGCCTATTACCAGCAGCTCATGCAGGACATACGCGCCGCGATCGCGGGCGGAAGTTTTGAGGACTTCCAAAACCAAACGCGCGCCGATTGGGCGCGCGGTGACATCGCCGCCAGATAGGGCTTAGTTGCAGACGAAGCGCTTGACCGCGTGCTTGGTCACGAAACCGTAACCGCAGGTGTCGCAGGTCCAGAGATAGCTGATGATGCTGTCGTACAGATAGGCAGACGCTTCCGCAGCTATCATGGTGTCTGCGCACACCGGGCAGGTCGGCAGATCGCAGCCGCGCGGATTCGGACGAACCGCAATGGTCGACGGGATTTCAGCGATTGCTGTCATCGTGACCTCCTGGCGATCTGTGGGGAGCTTAACTTGGAGGTAACTTATACACCGATTTATTTGACGTTGTCGCAACACAAATGCGTTGGTTTATCGCTATTTAGAAACATTTCGCTGTTGCGATGCATCGATTTGTTAATCGATCGTTTCCCTTCTTGCGCTGCGGTGGGCCCTGTTCCTAACTAACGAGAACCGCGATTTTCGCGGCACATTTTGCACAGGAGCCCCGTGATGGATGCGCCTTCAACTACGCGTGCAGTGCAACGGCCGGGACGAGGGCTGGTCTATGACTCCATTGTGGACGCGATCGGCAACACGCCGATCGTCCGCCTGCGCCGGTTGCCGCAGGCGCATGGCGCGCACGCGACGATCCTCGCCAAGCTGGAATATTTCAATCCGGCGGCGAGCGTGAAGGATCGCATCGGCGCGGCGATGATCATCGCGATGGAGAAGGCCGGCATCATCAATGCCGACACCGTGCTGATCGAGCCGACCTCGGGCAATACAGGCATCGCGCTGGCGTTCGTCGCGGCCTCGCGCGGCTATCGGCTGAAATTGGTGATGCCGGAATCGATGTCGATCGAGCGCCGCAAGATGCTGGCGTTTCTTGGCGCCGAGCTCGTGCTGACGCCGGCAGCGCAGGGCATGAAAGGCTCGATCGCGGCCGCCGAAGAGCTGGTGCGCACGACGCCGAATGCGGTGATGCCGCAGCAGTTCAAGAACCTCGCCAATCCGGAGATCCATCGCCGCACCACCGCCGAGGAGATCTGGAACGATACCGGCGGGAACATCGACTACTTCGTTGCGGGAGTCGGCACCGGCGGGACCATCACCGGGGTCGGGCAGGTCCTGAAGCCGCGCAAGCCCTCGCTGCGCATCGTCGCTGTCGAGCCCGAAGAAAGCCCGGTGCTGTCAGGCGGCCAGCATTCGCCGCACAAGATCCAGGGCATCGGCGCCGGTTTCATTCCTGACATCCTCGATCGCTCCGTGATCGACGAGATCGTCAAGGTCAACAGCACCACCGCGATCGAGATGTCGCGCGCGCTCGCGCGCAACGAGGGCATTCCCGGCGGCATCTCCTCGGGTGCGGCGATCGCCGCGGCGCTTGAGATCGGCAAGCGGCCGGAAGCTGCGGGAAAGACCATCCTGGCCGTGGTGCCGTCGTTCGCCGAGCGCTATCTGTCGACGGCGCTGTTTGAGGGGATTTAGCAATGGCCGATCAACCGAGGCGACCGCGCACGCTGAACGACGCCCGCAGCGAGGCGGAAGCGGCGTTCAAGCGCGCCACCGCGAAGGTGGCCGAAGCGCCGCCCAAGAAGAATGCCGCTCCCGGCGTGCGCGAGCAAGTTACGCTGCGCATCGACCAGGACGTGCTGGAGTGGTTCCAGGAGGGCGGCCCGGGCTGGCAGGACCGCATCAACGAGGCGCTGCGCAAGGCGGCGGGGAAGTAGCTCCGACGAGGAGCCGCCAGAAACTGAAAAGCCCGGCGTGAGCCGGGCTTTTCGTTGAACGTTTCAAGGGCGTTAGCGACGGAACGCGCCGCCCAGCATGCCACCCACGACGCCGCCGACGAAGGCGGCTCCCGGATCGATGCCACCGCCGTGATGGCGGGGGGGGAGGGGGAGCGCTGCTGCCACCACCTCCGCCGCCACCGCTGCTGGCGCGACGGCGCGGACGCTCTTCATCGCTCGAGTTCGTCGACGTGGTCGCCACGACCTCGGTCAGCAGCGCCTTGTGCTGCAGCCTATTGAGGTAGCCGCTCTTCGGATAGCCGCGCGCGGCCTGCCAGCGCGTGATCACGGCGCGGGTGGGCTCGTCGAATTTTCCGGTGGCTTTGACATCGAAGCCGAGCCCGTCGAGGCGGCGCTGCACGTCGCGGCGCTGGCCCTTGTCGAGGCCGATCTGGTCCTCGGTGACCTGGCTTGCTTCCTCGGTGAAGGTCGCGGGATCGATGCCGGCAGTAAGGTTACGCGTCTGCGTGCTCGGAGCCGCGGCGCTCTCAAGCGCGGCGATGCGGGCGAGCGCGAGCGAACGGAACTGCCCGTTCGGATAGCTCGAGAGATAGGCGTTGAACTCTTCGGTCTTGTTGGAGTCCTTGATCGAACGCCAGAACTCGAGCTCGACGTCCGAGCTCGGCGCGGCCGCAACCGCAGTCGATGCCGCAGGCGTGCCCGCCGCGGTGGCCGGGTTGTTCGCCGGCGCGCCGTTGAGATAGACCGAGCCGATCAGGTTGGTGTGGCCCCAGGGCAACTGGCCCTTGCTGGTCTCCTCGTTGACCTGGGCGCGGACCTTGGTCATCGCCTGCTGGATCTCAACGCCGGGCTGGGTGATGTTGGCGATCAGCGCGCGCGTGAACGGGCTGTTGGCGCCTTCCTGGCCGTCGAGCGCGGTCTGGCCCGGGCCGGTTGCGAACGCGATCAGCGTGCCTTCGCCGGATTTCATTTCGGCAAGGCCGGTCTGCACGTTGACGCTGCGGGTCGCCGAGTTCGACTTGATCTTGGCGGCGAACGGATTGTCGCGGCAGGCATCGAGGAACACCAGCTTGACCTTGGCGTCGCTCATGGTCTGGTCGAGCGTGAGGTCGATGTTGATCGCAGAGCCGAGCTTGACGTCCATCTCCGACTTGATGTCGGCATCGACCGGCAGAAGATAGTTGGTGCCACTGATCGCGATGCCGTGGCCGGCATAGTAGAACACCGCGATGTCAGCTCCCTGCGCCTTCTTGCCGAAGTCGAGCAGCTTCTCGGTCATCTTGTCGCGGGTGAGGTTGGTGCCCTCGACCACTTCGAAGCCGACATTGCGCAATGCGCTGGCCATCGACTTGGCGTCCATGGTCGGATTGGGCAGCGGCGTCACGTTCTTGTAGGCGCCGTTGCCGACGACGAAGGCGACGCGTCTGTCGGCTCGGGCGGCAGTTGCGGTCAGCGCCACGCAGATCAGCGAGGCGAGGAGGGTAAGGGTGCGCATTGAAATCCCCCAGCAGAATCGAAAAGGCTTTGCTCTATCGCATTGTGTCAGACTACACGATAACACCACCGTTCGCGCAGCATAAAAATACCGCTGCGGTCGACGAGAGAATCGCGTTGCCATAAGGCATGCCATGAAACGCGCGGCGGCTACGTGATCTACGTCACAACCGCGTTGATCGTCAGGTCCCTGCGCGGGCGTGAGCCGGCGCGCTCGGTTTCAAGTTCAAGAGATTGCCAGTCAGGATCAGCGCTGCACCGAGCACGGTGAACAGGTCGAGCTGCTCCGAATAGATCAGCCAGCCCGCGGTCGCGGTCAGTGGCACCCGGAGGAAGTCCATCGGAATCACAACTGTCGCATCCGCGTAGAGCATCGCGCGTGCCATGCAATAGTGTGAGAAAGTGCCGCAGAAGGCGATCAGCACGACCCAAGCCCAGACATGCGCTGGCGGCCATATCCAGACATAAAGCGACGGCAACAGGCCTGCGGCCGACTGCACGACCAGCATCCAGAAGATGATCGCCAGCGTCTGCTCAGTGCGGGTCAGCGACTTCACCATCGCAACCGAAATGCCAAAACCTACGGCTGCAGCGAGCGCGATCAATTGACCCGGATTGACCTCGCCCGCTGCGGGGCGGACGATGATGATCACGCCGATCAGGCCGAGCACGATCGCCGCGACCTTCCACACCGTCATGCGCTCGCCGAGAAAGGCCGCCGCGAGGATCGCCGTCCAGATCGGCATCGTGAATTCGATTGCCACCACCTGGCCGATCGGGATCAGCGTCAGCGCGAAGAACCAGCCGAGCTGCGCGCCGTAATGGATCAGATTGCGCGCGATGTGCATGTGCACGCGCGCGGTCTTCAGGATCGAAAATCCGCCACTCGCGTGGATCAGCGGATACAGCATGAAGAAGCCGAGGATCGAGCGCGCTTCCATGAGCTGAAACACGTTTATGTCCCGCATGGCTTCGCGGCCGGCAATCGCGATCACCAGCATCAGCGTGAGCCAGCCCGCCATCCACAGCGCGGCCTTGATCTTGGAAGGGGTGCGGTCCATCGGCGATGCGGAGAAGGAGGGGGACGGGCGGGAACATCGGTATCGGCGAGGCCCACGCGATTTGCAACTCGCAATTCCGAGAAGGCAGCGATGCAGGCCCTCAGCTTTGCCGTGATGGCCCCTTAGGTGCTAATCATCGTCCCGCTTCTGGGAGGATGAATTCATGCATGTCTTGCAACCGGCCGAATGGTCGAAACCCCGCGGCTTCTCGCACGGCGTCAGCTTCGACGCATCAGGCAAATGGATCGTGCTGGCGGGCCAGACCGGCGGCGATGAGAAGGGCGATTACGCGCCGGACATGGCAGCGCAGGTCGCCACTGCACTGAAGCGGATCATCAAGCTCTTGAGTGAAGCCGGCGCCGGGCCTGAGCACATCGTGCGCCTGACCTGGTATCTGACCAATCGTGCTGAATACGAGGCCGCGGGCGCCGGAATCGGCGCGGCCTGGAAGGAGACGCTGGGGCGCAATTTCCCGCCGTCCACTCTGCTTTATATCGACGGCCTGGTCGATCAACGCGCCAAGGTCGAGATCGAAGTCACCGCCTTCGTTCCCGCGGCATAGGTGCCGCTGATGGCAAACCGTAAGACGTCGGCAGATTTCGTGACCGGCTTCGCCACCGGCTGGCCCGAACATCAGCCCGACATCATGGTGCTGTCGCTGACGACGCACAAAGGCGTGCAGGATTTTGCGTTCAACAAGGAGCAGGCTCTGCTGATCGCCAAGACCATCAAGGACACCGCCGAGCGGCTGGCGAAGCCGAAGACGAGCTGAACGGGTTTCCTGAATTATCGCCCGCTTCCGCGGGAGAGCCGCGTGCGCGAGCTATCTCGATAGCGAGATGTCCGCTTCGCGGAACCCGTTATCGGCCCTGATGCTGACAGATTGCTTGTTGCCGCTCGTCCGCATGCTGAGGTTCGCATTGAACCCGCCGGCATTAACGGCAACCTGGAAATTACCGCCGCCGCCGCGGCCCTGCAGGCTCCCGCTGATCCCGCGGCTACCCTCGGTCCAGTTACCGGAGATCGCGCTACCCTGGGCGACGACATCGGCTTGCAGGTTGAACTTGTAGGCATCGCTGGCGCAGGTCAGCGACATCGCCATGTTGACGCCGCCGACGCGGTAGGTCGCGCGGCAGCGGATGCGCTCCCTGGAGCCGTCGTCCAAGGTTACGCTGCCACCGCCAGACCAAGTGCCGGCCATCCCGGTAAACGGGCCGGACTGAGCATGGCCGGGGGAGACCAAAAACGTTGCCGCAGCAAATGCCGCCGCGACAGTCAGCCGCCGTGCGGAGGGGAACAGCTTCGAGGTCCGGTGGATCTTACTGACGGGAAGCTTCCCATCGACCGCTGCACGGTACGCCTGCTGATGCCCCATTCCACTTCCCCGATCCGGAGTTGCCACTGAGCTGTCCGTTGGCATATGCACCATTGATCGAGACTCGCACAAGGCCCTCACGGCCGACCCTGCCCGAGATGCCAGCGCCCGGCGCGGAGATTTGACCGTCCGTGACCGTAACCGTGGAAGAGGTCGAAGGCTCGCAGGTTCCAGTTTTGGTGACCACGGTGACCTGCCAGAGGCCGTCATAGGGCTGCTGGGCCGAAACAGGGGCAGAAATCAGGGCAGCAGAACCGAGAAAGGACGCAAACAAGAGCGCGCGAATGCGGTCAGGACGCATGGATCAGATTTCCTTGAAATGTGTGTGATCAGTCCGGCTTATCCGGACACAATGTGTTCAAAATGGGCCGTCCTGTGGAAGGCAAAAAGTTCCTGCGAGATCAAACACATCATGGTGAACTTGCATGGTGAATCCGCAGCGTGAATCCGCACATCGAAAGACAGGCGCGTTCGATTGTTGCGGCAGACTTTGGGCGTTCAGTGCCTGGCGTCAGGGAGACTGGGTGCCTTGGTCGCGAATTGCTCATCCTGCGGCTTGGCAGGAAGGCTGCCATGAGCTCTGGCATGGTCGATCACCTCGGCGAGCAGCCGGAGCCCCAGCGGCGCCAGCGCCCGCTCCCAGAGCTCGCGCGCGGTTTCGCCTTTCTTGACGAACACCCAGTCCTGCGCCGCGATGGCGCCGGCATCCATGCGATCGGCGAGATGATAGATGCTGCCGCCCGCGATCGGATCGCCTTCCTTGATGGTCCATTCCACGGCAGCCATGCCGCGATGTCGGGGCAGTAGCGAGGGATGGTAGCCGATCCCGCCGAGTTTCGCGGCGGCCAGCGCTTCCTTGCTGACCCGGGCGTGGCTGTGGGCCGTTACGATCAGATCGGTGCTGGGGGCGATCTCGGAGGCTACAACGAGCTTCGGATTGGCCTGCACCACCACATCGATCCCTGTGGCCCGCGCAGCCGCCGCCAGCCGGTCTTCGCCATCGTGCACCACGACCCTGACGACATCGACTTCGCGTTGGCGCAGCATATTCAAGGTCGCCACGCCGAAATGGCGGGAACCGACGAGGGTAATCCGCATATCTGTGTTCCGTACCTGATCTTGCCGTTATGCCGATAGCACAGGGCGGCCGACGATCCCGCGCCGGGAATGGACAAGTTCCTGGTTATCAACAGAACGGCGCTGCAGCGAGCCGGTCTGGCGCATGGGACGGGTGCGCAACAGCCGTCACGGCAGGGCCGGGAACCGGTGGGTTTCCAGGCCATAAGAGATAGGTCACGGCTCTTCCACGCGGCTGACCAAGGCCTTGTCGATCCTCCGGCCGTCGAGATCGACGATCTCGAACTGCCAGCCATGGGCCGTGACCTTTTCGCCGACATTGGGGATCGCGCCGAATTCCTGTAGCAGGAAGCCCGCAAAGGTCTGGTAGGGCCGCGGCGAGGGAAGGGTGATGCCGAGCAGGTCGGCAAATTCGAGCGCCGGCATCCAGCCCGAGATCAGGTAGGAGCCGTCATCGCGCCTGACGTAAGCGGGTTCCGCCGGCCCCTCCTCGGTGTGGAACGCGCCGACGATCGCTTCCAGAATGTCGGCGCTCGTCACCACGCCCTGGAAGGTGCCGTATTCATCGTGCACCAGGCCGATATGGACGGCAGAATCGCGCAGGATCGCGACCACGTCGCGTGCATCGACGGTCTCCGGAATCACCGGCGCCTGACGGACGAGCGAGCGGATGTCCGGCGTTCCGCCGGACAGATAAGCATCAAGCAGATCCTTGGCTTGAACGATGCCAAGTGCAACGTCGCCATTGTCGTCGAATACGACCACGCGAGAGTGGTTGGTCTTGAGCAGCGTTGCATGAATCTCGGAAGGGGGATCGGTGAGGTCGATCGAACTGACTTCGTGGCGCGGTGTCATCACCGCGCCGACCGGAAGATCGCCGAGCCGCATTACGCCCGCGATCATCTCTTTTTCGCCGGGCTCGAGCACGCCGGCGTTTTCGGCTTCGACCACCAGCGTCCTGATTTCTTCCTCGCTGACTTTCTCTTCGGCTTCGCCACGATGGCCGAGCAGCCAGAGCAGCGCCTTGCCGGAGCGGTCGAGCAGCCAAACCAGCGGCAGCGAGATCCTCGCCATCCACACCATGGCCGGCGCGACCCTGACCGCAATCGCTTCCGGATCGCGCAGCGCGATCTGCTTAGGCACGAGCTCGCCGACGATCAGCGAGGCATAGGTGATGACGGTGACGACAAAACCGACGCCGATGGCATCGGCGAGCGCTGGGGAGACACTGAATCCGAGCAGCCATTGCGAGACCCGCTGCCCAAGCGTTGCTCCGGAAAAAGCGCCCGAGAGCACCCCGATCAGGGTAATGCCGATCTGCACGGTGGAAAGGAATTTGCCCGGGTCGGATGAAAGCGCCAGCGCTTGCCGCGAGCCGCTCACGCCTTTTTCGACCAATCCCGCCAGCCTTGCTGGCCGGGAGGAGACGATCGCCAGTTCCGACATCGCAAGCAGGCCATTGACGACGATCAGGACAAAAACGATCGCAAGTTCCAGATAAAGCACGATTAAACCTTCTTTAACGCTCGGCCGCGACAGCACCGAACATATAGGAAACGCAACCCGTTTGGCTGCGGCTTGCCGACCGCCGTCGGGAACAGCCGCGCCGCGCGAAGGTGTTAACACAGGTTCGGCTCGGTGTGAGGGGCGTCACATCGTGAAGCCGGGGAGCGGCGGTACAAACTCGGCCACCGCAATAGCTGGCGATAGAGCGACGCAGGTGGATGCTCCAGGCCTGACGGCCTGGCGCATGTTCGGTTCTGATCGAATCAGAAGTCTAGCGCCAAGCGAGAATCCGCATCTCTGGTCTTGCGAAGCTGCGCTCCGGCTGCCCGCTCTGCTTCGGCTGGGGCGCGGCAACGCGCTCGAGACGCGCGCGCAGATCGGCGTTGTATTGCTTCATCTGGTTGCGCAGTTCGCGCCGGCCGAAAGCGGTCAGCGAGGGATCAGCGAGTTGCAGCCAAGCGGCGCGAAGCCATTCCTGCAACGCGCGGATGTCTTGATCCAAGATCTCTGGTTGGGTCATGCCGCCAAACCGTGTGAGAATCGATCAAGACGCGAGTAGGTCTGATTCGTCAGAGAATACCTAGGACAAAATAGCGTCCGGGTTGCATTTCGAACGGCTGATCAGTGCCATCCTCATTCGACCTCATCCGGATTCGAGCGCAGCATGTCCATTGCGACCCAGATGCCGGCAAGCACCGCGGCGATCATCGCGACGTGCCGAATCTGCGTGGTGGAAAAGCCGAGATCCTCGTGAGCGACATATTCCAGTATGATTGCCGCGTACCCCGCGACAACGACGGCGGCGATGATCGTGGGCAGGTCGAACTTGTTTTCCATGGCGGCACCGCGGTCCTACGGCGCCCTGTTTAGCGCGCCGAAACGCCGACCGCTGTGACGTGGTTCACGTCAGCTATTCAAACCGTGCCGCCGTCTCGTGTCGGCCCTGGACGGGTAGAGAAAGATGACTTGGGCCTCGGGGAGTTGGAGCGGGACGTGCGGCGACGTGCTGACCACGCGCTGACTTCCGTCGGTCTCGGTGTAGCTCCTCAGAGTCTCCAGCAACAGGAAGAATTTTTCGGCAAGCACGGCAGCCTCCATCAGTGCTTTCTAATCTGTGCGAGGCGCGCCGCTAGCAATTCAATCAATTAAACGAGAGGTTGCAGGCGCAAACCGCTGCTGCAGCGCAATCGCAGGTGCCGGTGACGAAGCCAGACAGAGCTTGCTGGACCGTTCTGTCATGCTGCGCCGATCGCAAATGCTCGACGTCCCGTAGTCGCCCGGATGGATCGCGCCTCAGATTTTGCGTATGACACGATCGTTCCACCAGACATCATCGCGCTGATGGGGCGGGGGATGATGCGACGAGGCTCGGTCTCTAGGTTGACCGGGCCTCGTCCTTTTTGTTTTCGGCGGTTCACGAATATCGGCACGCCGGGCGCGTCGACCTCGCTCTAACAAGCATTCTCCTGAGCCCGCTTTTTCAACTCGCGATCGATCAGCGTTTGCGTCCGGCGTATCGCGAGCGCCTCCAACGGCGTTCGCATCAGGCCGGTTCTCGCTTGATCGCCGATCCAGAATACCCAGCGCCAGACGTGGCGCTGCCTGGTTTTCTCGACGGTGAATTCAATCCCTTGGTGCTGCATGGCCAGCGGCTATGATGAATCTCTGCGCCCCTCATCGTGGACTTGCCTCACCAGAGTCGAATGGTCTGCTGATATTGTCGTGATATCGCGATGTGTCTGCATCGTTCGGTACGAAGAAATCCAGCGCGTTCAATCTTAGCTTCTCAAAAAGTTGGGCCCCGGCTTGCTCGGGGGACAATCGCCGGGGCCCTTGGGAAGGTGGATCATGTCGTCCCAATCGACGGGACGATAACCTGGGAGGCTGCCAGGCGTTCCGAATCTTCCTAAGAATGATGCCGAACTATCCCGATTTACGTGAAGGTGATCGAGGAACGACGCCGGTTCGGACCCGTTGGAAATATCCAGTCTCGGAGTCGAAGATGCCAGAAGAGAATGATCTTGAAGGGCCGCAGGACCAAGGCGCCGAACGCAAGAGCGAAGTGATGGGCGATCCACGCGTTGGCTCGACGCGCATGAGAGCAACATGAGCCGCGCTTTTGTCAGGGAAGGCGAGGGTAAGCTCGACGATCTGCCCGATCGGCCGATTTCGGACGCGCGAAACGATGTCACCAGGGAAGGCCTTGCCCAGATCGAGGCCGCAGTCGCGGCCGCGCAAGAAGCGTTGGTGGCGGCACAGGCGGAGGGCGACCGCTCGGCGATCGCGAGCGCCTCACGTGACTTGCGTTATTGGAGCGCGAGGCGCGCTTCCGCCAATGTGGTGGCAGAGCCCGAGGACGACGGCCAGGTTCGGTTCGGACATGCCGTTACAATCCTCCGCGATGACGGTCGACAACAGACCTTTCGGATCGTCGGCGAGGACGAGGCGGATCCTGCTCACGGCACCGTCTCGCACGCCTCACCATTGGCGCGAGCGCTGTTTGGCAGGAGGGTGGGAGACGTTGTCCGCGTTGGCAGCGGTGAGGCGGAAATCCTCAACGTCTCCCGTATGAATGCGCTTGGCGAGGCGTGACCGCTCGTGCCGCGAGCGCTTGGGTCTCAAACTACATCACATCGGCAAAAACGTCGTCGATCACGGCAAGAGACACCGGGATCACAGCCAGTTCGTCCTGCTCCGAAGGACCTGACGTTCCCTTGATGTCCTGGACCACTCGGCTCTTGAAGTTGCGGAGCCACTGCATCGGCTCCTCGCCACTCTGCAGTGCTTGCTCGGCCAATATGTGGCGCATGAGAACAAGCATCGCATGCTGGTAACCGACAAAATCACTATCCATAGCGCTTCCTCGAAATGAGCTGGGCAATTCCTCACGGGCCCATCTTATACTTTTTCTTCGGGCCGATCCGCTTGATGAAAAACAAAACCCCCACCGACCGGGAGGAAGGCGGGGGCTCTTGCGGGTGGATGGCACGAGGCCAGGTGAAACCCTAGGTGTCGCCCCAAGGACCCACATTTTTGAGAAAAGCCCCGAGATACGGTTCCGGCAAGGCGATTTTGTAGGCAGCCATCCGACCCACGTCAGTCGGGCTCTTCGCCGGAGCCGCTGGAGCCGGCTTCATCGAGCAGATTCAACGCGGTGTCGATCTGCTCGAGCAGCCGTTCGATCTCGGCGCGTTCGTTCGCCCCGGGATTCTCCTGCAGCCGCTCGAGCAATTGCTGCTTTTGCGCGAGGAGCTTTGCCGCGGTCCTCATTCGCATCTCCTGGCGCAGTCGCCGTGGTGTCAGAGGTCTCGCTGATTGGCTGCGCGCTATCGATTTCTTCCGCCCGATCCAGAACCCTGGCTGCCGGTTCCATTGCTGGATCCTGTCGTCTGGCTCTGGTCAGACTGACCGGGAACGCGCGCGCCCTGCTTCTCCTGGCCGGCCACATAGCCTGACTCGCCGGAGTTGCGGGTCTTGACGCCCTTGTTGGCGTCGTCCTGCATCTGTTGCTTGCCGGGTGTCATCTGCTGCGCCGCTGCCGGCAGCGCGATCGCGCTTCCCAGGGCGATGAGCATTGCGATAGTTGAGGTCCGCATGCGCGCTCCTCCCATGTTGGCTCCTTGCAAAAACGCGCAAGGCGGCAAACGTTTCCGGAGGCGCTGGAATTTAGGCCGGTGCGCTCGGCGAGGGCTATCACGGTACGGCAGCAGCGCTGTGAGACATCGCCCGCTCAAGATTGCTAGAGCGGGAATGCATCCAGACGAAATCAGGTTCGCGCTAGCCGGTCCGATAAGCGTCGAGCGCGTGCGCGAGGAAGATACCCACGCTCACCAGCGCGAGGATTGCTGCAGAGGTCTCGATCATTGCTGCACCTCCTGTTGTGCCAGGGAGGCGAGATATGTGCTGCACGATTGTTCCCAGAACAGGTCCAATATGAACTGCATGTTTGCCATCCCTGTTTTCCTTTTGAAACGTAGATAGCTCGCACTTTGTTTCAGGACGTTTTCGTCATTGGTGGAAAATGGTTTCGTGCGATGCAAACGGTCCGGCGCCTGACACAGTCCGCCACGCGAGCGACAAGATCAGGCCACAATCCACGGAGAGCTCGGCCGCGGCGGCGAAGGCATGCAGCGCGTCCGGATCAAGCGCCGGACATCCACACATCATCGTCGCCGCGCCTTGAGCAGAGAGATACTTTCCGTGGATCAATTCTTGCCCGCGGTACCCGGGCTTGATCCTCCGTATTGCGACGATCCGGTGCCGCTCAGCGAGGTGGGACCGGCGGCTGTGCCGTTCGGATTACCCAAATTTTTCGCGTGGTGCGCGCGGTGATGACGCTTGGCGGCATCCGCCGGCACGAAGGTCAGCGAGAGCATGGCCAAAGTGGTCAAGGCGACTGCAACGAATTTCATTTCACTTCCTCCTGGAGGGATAGGTTCGTGTAGTTGGGCGCCCTGCGGAGGAAAACGAGATCAGGTTTGCATCGCCGCCAGCGAGTTTCGTGCGAAATGAAAACGTGAGCGAGTATGAAAGTCTTCTTGGAAAGAAAGCAGAGCAGGCGAGGCGGAAAGCGCGGAGACGCTCATCAACGCGATCGCCGCTCTGGGAAGGCGACACCGCCGCGACGGCGGAGCATCAGGAACGCGACGCCAGCAGCAAAACCGCGGCAAGATTTGCCACGAACAGCGTCGCATCGATGACGAAAATCCTGAGCATCGGGCCCTTCAATACGGGCCAGTATGCCACCCCGACGCGACCCCCGCGCATCAGGACCGGGAGGTTATAGGCGAACTGGCTGAAGTGGCACGCGGCGAAGAACAGGAACAGCGCAAGCTGCGCGTCAATCGCCTGAAAGAAGGGCGGCCGGACGAGAAGATAAAGCGACAAGAGACCGATTGGCAGATTGATCCCGCCCAGAAATGCCACGCTGGCGGACAAGGTCGGTGCAATCGGATTGCCGCGCTCTTCCCGGGGCACCAGGATCTTCAGCGTATTGCGCTGGGCAATGCTGAACTGGATGAATGCGCCGCCGAACCAGAGTGCGTTGAGGAGCAGGACGAAATCCGAGAATCGCATGGGCTACTTTCCGTAGAAGGCTTCGCTGCGCACCACACGGCCGGCATCATCGAAGTCCATGAACTCGCTGGCGCGCGTGTCGCCCAGTTGCCACCACACCGTTAGGCGCGCGGTCGTTTCGTCCCAGCTCCAGTCCAGGATTTTCAGGTCTGCGTTTTCGATGCCTCCATAAGCCTTGCGCCAGTAGGCGCGAATGTTCTGGGCGCCAACGACCACGGGAGAATCCGTCAGTTTGAGCGCCAGGGGGCTGCGCATCTCGGCGTTGTCGGCCAAGTGCGAGACGACGGCATCGATATCAACCTTGCACCAGTTGGCGCACCGCGCCTCGACAAAGCGCCCGGCGGCCGCCCGGTCCATTGTCCGTCCGCTCATGCTTCCGCCCTCCTCAAGTGCAACTGCTGAAGAGTGGCACGGCGCGACCCTGACGTCAATCAGGTTGACCTGAGAGCGCAGTCAGTTGTTGTCGGCGATGGCTTCCATAACGGCCATCCACGCGGCTGCGCCGGACGGCCCAGCACGATCAAATGCCTCGCGCAGGACCTTCCGCTCGTAGCCCGATGCTCGTTGTTCGATGCGTTGCCCCGCCTGCGTCAGGCGCAGCAATTTGGATCGATGCTGCTCGGGCGACCGCTTCGATGTCAGGAGCTTGCGCTCGAGCAACAGGCCGAGCGGCCGGTTCAAAGCTTGCTTGGAAATGCCGAGGACCTCGATCAGCGAGCCGATCGAGATGTCGGGCCGCCGTGCGACGACATAGAGAATGCGATGGTGCGGGCGTGACAGGCCGAGCGTGGCAAGATACTGGTCGGCCGAGAGCGTCATCCCGCGCCAACCATAGTACATGAGCTCCAGCGCCGCGTCCAAATCGTGGAGCTTGTTGAGGGAGGCGCGGTGCAGGCCCGCGGCGTGAGAAGCGGTTTTTTGCATTTGCCTATCGTGTCGAATTTGCCGAAGAGAATCTATCCTCGCGCGCGCAGCTCCGGTCGCAGCACCTTCCCCGTTACCATTATCGGTAGCGTCTCAGGAAGCGACTGCGCCGCCGCTAGCGTGCAAACGCGTGAGGACATATGACGCTGCCCTGGACGCGCGAAGGCGCTCCTCAAAGGGGCGCTCTTACCCACACACCAACTTCCACCACCAGGCGAACACGCCCGCGAGGAGGGGGGAAGACGTCTGGGAAACCGCCGCGGCTCTCGCGTAGTTGCCGGCGATCTCGAGCATGGCGTTGCGCGACTCGTCGAGGAGGCACAGCGCAGCTTGTTCGCGGGCTACTCGCTCCAATCGACGAGGCTCTTCTGCCTCGTTCGTTGTGGTCCAATTCGGGGGAAAGAGAAGCATTTCCAAACGGTAAATGGGTAGGTCAGGCCTGCTGTCATAAATCTATCACTAAACTCCACTGGGCCCCCCCATCACTTTTGCTGGATCGATCCTCACCCGAGGAGGCTACGGGGCGTCATGGGTGTGAGTTAATTGAAATCATGTCGCCGCTTGCGGGCTCGAGTCCGACGCCTGGCGGACATAAAAGCTCTGACGGCATAGCCAACCAGAGCGCCGACAAGAAAGACGCCCGCCAACAAATCTGGTGCAGGCAACTCCATGGGAGGATCCCTGCTGGGGTCAATAGCTGATTAATGGCCCAAACGCGCCGAAACTCCCCACACAAACCGGTGAGATTCTGTCCATGGGTGATTAACTCACGCCACAATCACGACTGACAGGCTCAATCAGCGGCGTCTCGGCTTCCTGGAAGGCTGGCAGGTCCAGCGAGGCCCGGCCGAACTTGTTATGGGCCATCCGACAGCTGCGCGCGCAAACCGGCCGACGCTCTGGGCTGTCGCATTGAGACGGATGCGGCCGGCTAAGGTGACCTCGACCATATCGCTGATGATATCATCGCGTATGTTCGTCGTCTGAGTTTTGGCGCAAGTGTTTTGGCGCAAGTATTTGAGCGGCCCGAGACATAGGTGACAAAACGTACCGGACACATGGGTTACACTTTCTGAACAGCGCTGTCTCGTAGAATATCCCACCACGTTCTTTTCGCTGGAAAGTCCACCAGGACGAAATGATCTGGTGCGTCTTGCGGCTACAGCGTCGATTGTACGGCCGTGCGGCACGTCCATCTGTCCTGGGATACGGGCGGACCGCTGAAAATCGTTTGGTGCTTGTCGCCCTGCCGGTCGCTTCACTCTAGTGAGCCCCTTTTCTGTCGTCCCGCCGCGCGCAAAACACCGCCGGAACAGATCCGCGGCTGCTCATTTACTCTCTGCTGCTGCCACTCTACATTGCCTGGTGACGCTATGAGAGAAGGTGATCGCATCATTCTGCTGCTTCGTATTACCAAGAATCTATCAGACCGTCTTACGCAGGGGGTACGCTTGAGTCGTACTGCCGAGGATCTATCAGCCCGCCTTCAGCAGGTGGCGCGTTTGAGAGCAGAACTGGAAGGACGCCTCGGGCGGCGACCACCTGATCGGATCGCCTGAGCTTAGGAACTCGATTTCCCAGCTGACTACCGGAACGAGACGCGCGGCTGATCGTTGTCGATGTTCCAGCGGGCCGTCGTTAGGTCCTCTGGCTAGCCAATCTCGACCTCCAGCAGCACCATCGCGACTGCGACAGGCCTGGGTCGCTGCAGAAACGATAGTCTTCTTCGTTTTTGCACCGCCGCCAGATTAGGAACAAAGGCTCCGCGCGCGAATTGTATGGTGTGCCCACACGATCACCAACCGGGTGTGCACAGCCCCCCCCCCCCCCGCAGCTCGGTCTTACCCCCGGCCGGGCTGCGCCTTAATGCCCGCAACGGCTGGCGGTAGGATTCAATCGCTCGGATCTACCGAGGAGGCCGCGATGGCTTGTTCTACATCCCTGACCAACGCTCGGTGGTGTTCGGCAAGCTTTGCAAAGAGTGCTTTCTTCGTCGCGTTTGTCGCGAGCTTGCTGATTAGATCGCACTCCTCGGCTTCATTCCGAAGCTTTTCCAGGTGCGCCTGCATATCCTTCATGGTTCTTTCCGGGTTCCAGGAAGACCCAGGAATAGGGCAGGCAGGTATCCCAAGGCAATAACCTGCGGAAGCTCATGCCGGGGCCAATGCCATGCACTGGGCTCGACGCTTCCCGACATCTTGAATCGAGGCGCAGCGGACCGGCCCAATTTTCCCTGACGTCTTAACTTACTTGAATGTAGCTCTAGACTGTCCGCGATTAGCGTTTTTACATGGAAGGCAAACGTAAGCGCAATCGGGCCAAACAGACCACTTCACTCCAGGAACGACTGATCAGCTCTGCCGAAGAGGCTCGCGCTCGCGCAAGACACCTATCGCCCGGTGCCGAGCGGGAGAAGCTGCTTCGAAAAGCGCGGCAAGCCGCGCGCGCGGCGGAGCTGGATGAGGTTCTTAGCTTGGGCCCATCGAAATGACGTGCAGATAGACTTCGCGAGGCTCGGGGGTGGCGCATGGGCGACAGCCGAGATGTGCCAGGCGTCGTCGGCGATCTTGCGAAACCGCCTGGTCCAGTCGTTGCCGCGGCGTGTGAACACCTTGATCGTCTCATTGGCGAGGTGGACCTGGACGCGGTAGCCGTCGAACTTGATCTCATGGATCCATCTGGCGCCGGTCGGCACACGCTCGATCTCGGTGGCCGGCGCCGGCTCGACAAGGCCCGGGTAAGGCGCCTTGGTGCCGAGCGCCGCCGGCTTCTTACGCTGAAACGCCACTCGCATGACTCCACGCGACGAAGGCCGATTCAAAGTGCCGCAACTTGATTCGTTCCGGTCCGGAGTTCCACGTGGTTCGGCGCTGTCCGACGACGGAACTTGGAAACCTTTTTTGGCAGTTCCGGGTTTTACCTCCTTGGCAGGACCTACCGGAGGGAGATGCCATGCAGGAGTATCGCATTTTCGTTCTAGGTCGGGACGGACGCATTATGGACCGACACGAATTCCTGGCTCCTGATGATAACGCGGCGCAAGAGCGCGCCAAGCAGATGGTGGATGGCCACGACATCGAGCTATGGGAGCGAGCGCGAAAGATAGCGGAACTGAGGAGCAAGGAGGGCGGAGGGGGATGACGGTGGGAGCTTGCCCCAACTTGTCTTTGCCGCGGTGCTGCGTCCACGCACTACGATCATCAATGCGCACCGATGTGCCTACCGCTGCGGTGGCTTGCGCGCAGAGAAAATCCCGTATCCCGCTGTCGTGCAGGCAAACTTAACGTCCACGGCTGTGGGCGGTTACTCTGCTCGGTCCAGCTTCGCTCCCCCGCACTGGCATTAGTAGATGCGCATGGTCAGCCCTAGCGTCGAGTCTAGCATCTGATGTGTAAGCTCTGGTTGAGCCCCGCATCTACAACAGCTTTCGTCATGGTTCCTGGATGCGTGGAAGCTGGGAGATCTGGGGCGTGTCGCCCATATCCGCCGCTCTGTTCATCCTTCTTCGCTCGTGATGCTGATCCGGTACAACAAGCGATCGCCAGCCTCGACATCGAGGCTCCAACTCTCCCCGGGCTGTAACCATGTTTCGATGTCTCGGGTCAGCAACAGAGCTTCCTTCCAAGCAGCGCGATCGTCTCGAAGCTCGGTTCCGACTTCATCCCGAAACGGGAACTTTCCGTTGATGTGAAAGAAGAAACGGGGCATTGACCGCAAACCACGACTTTCCGTCCGCAAACGCGACCTTCCGCAGACCGTTCCTAAACGGCTGGGCTAGGAACGTTAAACCGGCCGGGTGAATTGAAGTTGAGTGGGGCCAATCGGCGCCCGGGGGCGAGCGCGGACCAGTGTCATGGCTGAGCACGGAGATATTTGCCGCACGCGAGCCGAGCACTGCCGGCAACAAGCCGCGAAGACGGTCTCTTCGATAGACAAGCAGCAACTGCTGCGGCTTTCCGAAGAATGGCTGAGGCTCGCACAGCGCCCCTCATTCAGGGACGAGTTGGCTGCCGACGGCAGTGAGGCTATCGACCCCGCTCTCAGGCATCCAACGGTTCACTGAGCGTTCGCAGTCAGATGAGAAGGAAAGAACCATGAAAACGATCTATTTCGCTTCGATTTGTGGCGCCACTTTTTTGATAGTCACCAGCTTCGCAAACGCACAAGGAACGGGCGTTAGTGCAAACCGCGATCAGGGCGTCACGCCCAAGCAATGCTGGGATGTCAGCAGCAACATCATTCGCGAAAAGAACCCGAGCTCCGCTGGCGCATCATCTTCGGAAAAGGCACCTGAAACGACTGTGGGCTCAAGCACGCCGGGCCCAACTGGTTCTGGCGCTTCGGGCTCAACCGGCTCCACTGGAAATGCGTCGGCACGTCCGGCGGGAATGCCGGATTGCTGACACGCCAAAAGAGCTTTGCTCGTATAGATCACAGTGGCGGCTTGTTTCGTTGAGCGCGAACTTCACCGCCAATTGGTCCGATGACGATGAGCGGAGATCGGAATGATCCTAGTCGGGAGACCGTTATGTCGTGACTTACGCGAACAACTCGTTGCCAGCAGGCGTGATTTTCGCATACGGGGCGCACCTCCTGGCCCCGCTTCTCGAACAAGCCAAAAATGAACAATTTTGCGGACTTATTTCCGGCGGAGGTGACCATGAGCCAGAGCACCGATCGCCAAGAGTTAGAGCGCCAGCTCGAGCAAGCGAAGCGGCTGGCTTCCGAGATAACCGACCAAACGACCTATCAGCGGCTCAAGGCGTTCGTCGAGGATCTGGGAGAGAGCCTGCAACGGCGCTTAGCTGCGCGCCGGTCCAAGCAAGCAATCAGGGCTCGTGCCCACGAACTCTGGGAACAGCACGGGCGGCCTACGGGCGGGATCTAGAGTTCTGGTTACAGGCAGAGCGGGAACTTAGCGAGGATGAAAACGAGTGAGCGCATATTCCGAAGTGGACGCACCTAGCCAAGCGAGAGTTCTGGCCCCCGTTTCTTAGGAGCGCGTGCTATTGTGTCGGCACACAGGAGGGAGACG
>NZ_JCAMOR010000024.1:0-116397 GCF_059512385.1 Bradyrhizobium sp. Crot121
CCGACCTCAACAACTCTTTGACTGCAGAGACGTCCGTCCTAATCTTCGTCACGGTCATGGCGGGTCCAAGCTCCTCTATGAGCGGTGATCTTCGCAATCACCGGACTTACCATGACCGCTCCAGCCTCTCAGCCTTTTGCAGAACCTTCCGCACACTACCTCCTGTACCGCGCTCCGCCGGCCCACGATATGATCCGCCACGAACTCCGTGTCGCGTCCGATGCCGACGAACCGGCCCGAACCCCAGGTGTAAAGCCAGGGCAATCCGATCACATAGGCACCATCGACCGAGGTGACGCCGCGCTTGTGCGTGGGATAACCTGCGCCGTCGAACATCGGCAAATCCACCCACGACCAATCCGAACGAAAGCCGGTGGTCCAGATGATGCTGGTGATGCCGGCTGCCGCAAGGTCGAGCTCCGTCGGAGCGTCGGCAGGCGACCACATCGGCGCATAGTGCGGCGTCAGCGGCGCATCGATCCCGCCTCTCGCAATGTGGTCGTCGATCAGGCTGCAGATGCCGTTGTAGACGCGATCGGCATTGTCGAGGTTGGTCTTTAGATCGTCGCTGAGCCGCAACGTGGTGCCGCGCGCGTCCTTCAGGCGCCCGTAGAGTTTCATGCCTTCGAGCGCAAACCTGCGCAGGTCGATGTCGCGGCCGCCGTCGCGGCCGGTGAGATAGTGGTTGGCGTTCTTGCGAACCTTTTCCCGCAGCGGATGCTGATCCACCGGCAGATCGTATTGGCCGAGATCATCAAGCCAGTCGACGGCGTCGCGGCCGCGGTAGAAGCGGGGGCAGCGCGGCGCACTGCCCACCGCAAGATGAACCTTGCGGCCGGCCAGATGCAGGTCCTCGGCGATCTGGCAGCCGGATTGGCCGCTGCCGACGACGAAGATCTCGCCCGCTGGTAACTGGTCGGGATTGCGATAGGCGGAAGAATGGATCTGCGTGATGGCCGGGTCCAGCCGCTCCGAGAATTCGGGAAGCTTGGGGATGTGATACCCGCTGACCGCGAGCACGACGCTATCGGCCATGATCTCGCCCGCGGTCGTCTCGAGCAGGAATCTTCCGCTTACCTGGCGTAGCCTGACGACCGCGACGCCTTCGCGGACCCGAGCTTTGATGTGCTTCGCGTAGTCTTCGATATAGCGGACGATCTCATCGCGCAGCATGAAGCCGTGCGGATCGCTGCCGGTATAGGGAAAGCCGGGGAGCTGGCACTGCCAGTTCGGCGTCACCAGGCAGAACGCGTCCCACCGCTGCGTTTTCCAGGAATGGGCGATGCTGTTCTTCTCCAGCACCACATGGTCGATATCGTGCCGGCTGAGCTGCGCGCTCATCGCAAGGCCGGCCTGTCCGCCGCCGATCACGACGACCGGGTAGTGAGAGTCGAGATCAGACATCATGAACTCCTGTTATTCTTCGAACGAAACGATGGTGACGGAGGCCTCTGGCATGGCCTCGAATCGGCCGGCCGTTTCCTCGATCCGGGCGAGTTGACCGAGCGCGCGCGTGCAGAAGAAGCCGTATTTCTCGCGGACGCGCTCTGCTGCGATCGTCAGCGCGATGCGGCTGCGCTCCCGGAAATCGGCGAGCGAGTAGGTCGCGCCGACGGCGAGATGGTCCTTGATCACCAGCGAAGGCGAATAGCAGACCTCGATGCTTTCATCCGGCCAGCGCACATGGAAACGCATTTCAGGCATAATGCACCTCGCTCATGCGGCGATAGGCTGGAAGGTGCGCCTCAGCGGTGCGGCTCCAATCGTGACGTTCGGCGACGTTACGTCCGTTCGCGGCGAGGCGGGAGCGAAGCGGTTCGGACAGCGCGCTGATGATGGCATTCGCAATCGAGCCCGCCTGATGCGGATCGCACCAGGCAACGTCGTCCGCGCCGAGATATTCGGTGAAGGGCGGGATATGCGAGACGATCACGGGGACGCCGCTCGCCATCGCTTCGAGTACGACGAGGCCAAAGCCCTCGCGCAGCGACGGGAAGACCAGGGCGTCCGAAAGCCGATAGAGCGATGGCATCTCAGTATCGGCAAGCGGCCCGGTCTCGATCACCGCGCCTGCCGGCAAGCCGGCATCCTGCAGCCGCAGCCGGAACTGCTGCTGGTGGGCGCCGTGGTCGAGCAGCGAGGCGCCGCCCGCGATCACGAGCTGCGCGGAGCGGTGGATGGCATGCACCTGGCTGAAGGCATCGAGGATGGCATGGGTGTTCTTGCGCTGCTCGATGCCGCCAATCGCCAGCAGCACTGGTCCCTCGCGAAGCCCGAGACGGGCGCGCAGTGCGCTATCGATGGGATTGGGGGCAGACGAATAGCGGCTGGTGTCGACGCCGTTGCCGACCAGCGTCGAGGTACAGGCCAATTCGATGCGAAGGCGCTCCTGCCACATCCGGCTGACGACAAAGAGATGATCGGCGAGAACGATCGAGCGCTGGTCGAGCTGGTGCAGCCGCGCATCGCTGAAATCGTCGACGTGGTGCACGGTGCGGACGTAACCCTGGATCAGCCCGCGCTGCTTCAGCGTCGCCAGCGCATTGCCGGAGATGCCGTCCTGGGCATGGTAGACATCGAATTGCCGATGCGCGGCATTCTCGAAATGCCGCACATAGTCCGCGATGCGCGTTTCCACCATCGACGCGACATCGTCAGACACAGCCGACGCCGGCACCGATACGGTCGGCGCGAGACTGGAACGGAAGAAGCCCTTGCCGGCGCGATCGGGCGCATGCACGATGGCGGCATGGCCGAGCCTCGTCAAGGCGTCCGCGAGCTCGAGCGCGTGCACCACGCCGCCACGCGGGTTGGTCGAGTGGGTCAGGATCGCGATGCGGAGCGGCGCGGACGAAGCGCTCATGCGACGCTCCGCTGGATCGGACGCCTGGCGGGGCCGCAGCCGATCAACGACTGCTGCGCGAAATCCCACACCGTCGCGCGGTCGAAGCCGGCGCGAATGTCGACCGTGGTTCCGGCCATCACGTCGCCAACGGACGCGGCGGCGATGCCGCGCTGGCGAAAGCGCGCGAGCGTTTCGTCGAGATGTTCCGGCTTGACCGACACGAGATAGCCGAAGCTCGGAAAGGTCTGCAGCCAGCGTTCCAGCGGAACGCCGTCCGGAATCGGGATCGCGTCGAGATCGATGGCGAGCGCCACCTGCGAGCACTCGGCGAGCATCGCGGCGGTGCCGACGATGCCGCCCTGGCTGATGTCCTTGGCGGCACACGCGAGCCCGGACTCGGCAACCGACGGCAGGATCTCGATGTCGCCGCGCAGCCGTTCCGGCGGCGCATCGGTTGCCGCTTCCCAGTTCGCGAACGGCTCCCGGTAGCGGCCGCGAAGATCGATCGCAGCAACGAGCTTGTCGCCTGGCTTCGCATCGAAGCTGGTCAGCAGCCGCTTGGCACGGCCGAGGATCGCGACCGCGAATTGGCTCTGGCTGCTGCGAATATTGGTGTGGCCGCCGATGATGGGGACCCCGAACGCCTTCGCCGCCGCCTTCAGGCCGGCGAGGATCGGCGATGCGTTATCCGGGCCATCGGACCAGATCGCATTGACGATCGCGGTGGGCCGTCCGCCCATCGCCGCGACATCGGAGATGTTCACCATCGCGCCGCACCAGCCGGCGAACCAAGGATCGGCGGCGACGAATTCGTTCATGAAGCCTTCGATCGCGAACAGGAGGTGGCCGTCACCATCCGGAATTGCCGCGCAGTCGTCGCCCACGGGGATCGCCTGATCGCCCGACAGCTCGAGCGCGGCGGCCACCGCGGCGATGTCGGCCTTGGCGCCGATGCCGCGGCTCTGCCGCAGCCGTTCCGCAAGAGCATCGATGGCGGCACCGGAGAGCATGATCAGGCCGCCAATTTCGCCAGGGAGAGGAAGCCGGTCTCAGGAGTGCGGAATGGCGGATAGTGATCGAGGTCGGCCTCCATGCGGTGATGCGGGCGGCCGTGCAGCTCGAACTCACCGAGCGAGCGCCAGTGCATGTGCTGGAACAGCAGCGCATTCTGGCTCTGGACATTGGCGAGGAAACGCCGGCAGCCGCGCGCGTGCGCGGACGACACCGCAAGCCGGATCAGGCCGGCGCCGACCGCGCTCAGCCGGCGGTAGTTCCTCGCAACCGCCAGCCGCGATCCCCACCAGACATCGGGTTCATGGTCATCGCGGTGAATACGTACGGTGCCGACGACGTCGTCCTCGACGACGCCGAGCAACGACACGGCCACCAGCGGAATCGCGCAGTCGTCGGTGGCATCGCGGTCGTCATCGGTGAAGACGTGCTGCTCCTCGCAGAACACCCGGCGGCGGAGCGCAGCGGCCGCAGCCTTCTCCCAGGCTTCGGTCGCGAACTTCACCTGGAATTCAGGCGCGATGAACGGCTTGAAGGATTCGAAGATCATGCGATGGCCCTCTGCTCATAGGTCGACAGCGCCGAGCAGGCGCCGCATTTGCCGCAGCCCGCCTTGATGTCGGAAGCGCGCAAGTCCCCGGCCCGCAGCATGTCCGCGAGCGGACGCAGGATGTCGTGCATGAAAGATGGGGGAGGCGTCGGATGACTCTCCAGCGGCGTGCCGGCGATCGGCACAAAGGGAACAACGAATGGATAAACACCGATGTCGATAAGGCGCTGCGAGGTGGCCAGAATCTCTGCCGGGCTGTCGCCGAGACCGGCGAGGATATACGTCGAGACCTGACCGCGGCCGAACACCGGCACCGCCGCCGCGAAGGCTTCGAAATAGTCGTCGATGGAGACCTGGGCCTTGCCCGGCATGATCCGTTGCCGCACGTCGGCGCCGATGACTTCCAGATGCATGCCGAGCGCATCGACGCCGGCATCCTTCATGCGGCCAAACCAGGCGAAATCATCCGGCGGCTCGCATTGCGCCTGGATCGGCAGGTCGACGGCGGCTTTGACGGCCGCGGCGCTCTCGGCAAGGATCGCAGCGCCGCGATCGGAGGTGCGCGGCGTGCCGGTGGTCATCACCATGTGGCTGATACCATCGAGCTCGACCGCGGCCTTGGCGACTTCGGCAAGCTGTGCCGGCGTCTTGCGTTCGACCGTGCGTCCGGCCGCGAGCGACTGCCCGATCGCGCAGAACTGGCAGGTCTTGGTGCGGCTCTGGTAGCGGATGCATGTCTGCAGCACCGTGGTTGCGAGCACGTCACGCCCATGCAGCGTCGCGATCTTGGAATAGGGAATGCCGTCGGCGGTAGAGAGCTCGTAGAATTTCGGCCGCAACGGGAACGAGACATCGGCCAGCACGATGCCGTCGCGCGAGATGCGGCTGCGGCCGGCGGCATCGGGCCGCTCGACGAGATATGGGCTCTCGAACGCCGGCGCATTATGGACCGGCACCATCACGGTGGAGCCGTCGATGGTGAATGGCGTGTGGTCGGAGGGACCGGCGCCGCCGCGGCGGCTGATGCCGCCGTTCCTGGGATCAGCGAGGCGTACTCCGAAGGACTGCAACTCGTTGATCAACTGCTCGGTCGGCATCGCCTTGAGTCGCTCGTGCGGCATCTGCTGTGTCATCGGATACGTCTCCCGGATTGGGCATGAGGCGATTGGGGTGAAGGCCGTGCATTGGACGCGCCGGCTGGTCGTTGAGCACGAGCGACAAAAGCTCTGGCCGGGCATAGTGGCCGACCGAGTCCATCATCCGCTTGCGCTTGGCGATCAGCGCCATGTCAAGGTCGGCGATCAGAATTCCTTCGCCGCTCGTCAGCGGCGGGACGAGGTGATTGCCTTCCGGCGAGACGATCGCGGTCATGCAGCCGCCGCGCAGGCCCTTGCGCAGGCCTTCGTCCGGCGAGATCTTCGCGATCTGCTCCTCGGAGAGCCAGCCGGTGGCGTTGACGACGAAGCAACCGCTTTCGAGTGCATGGTGGCGGATCGTCACCTCGATCTGATCGGCGAAGATCTGTCCGACCAGCGATCCCGGAAATTGCGCCGCGTGAATTTCCTCGTGCTGCGCCATCAGCGCGTAGCGGGCGAGGGGATTGTAGTGCTCCCAGCAGGCGAGCGCGCCGACGCGGCCGACGGCCGTATCGGCCACCTTCAGTCCGGCGCCATCGCCCTGGCCCCAGATCATGCGTTCGTGGAAGGTGGGTGTGATCTTGCGGCGCTTCAGCACGATCGCGCCGGTGGCATCGAATACGAGCTGCGCATTATAGAGCGAGCCGTGATCGCGCTCGTTGACGCCGAGCACGATCACTATGGCATGGCGCTTGGCGGCTTGGGCGACGGCGTCGGTCACTGGGCCCGGCACCACGACGGCGTTGTCGTAGAGCTGGATATGCTCGGCGCCGCTCAGGACCGGCGGGCGGACGAAGGAAAAATACGGATACCAGGGAACCAGCGTCTCCGGGAACACGGCGAACTGGACGCCCTTGCCGGCCGCTTCCGCAACGGCCGCCAGGATCCGATCGACGGTTCCGCTCGGCGTTTCCAGATCGGGCGCGATCTGGATCGCTGCAGCCTTGACGATGCGCTTCGCTGTCACGGTCTCCTCCCTCGTCCGCTCGCCCCGCGTCAGAGCGTCCAGGTGTGGAGCATGAAGGCGTTGTCGTTGCGGTGGATCAGGATCAGATCCAGCACGTCGAGCGGATTGATCGGCCGGATGCCCGGGATCAGCGACGGCTCGCCATGGCCATACAGCGCCTGCAAGGCGAAGCGGCAGGCGTAGACGTTGCCGCCTTCGTCCATGAATTTTGCGAGCTGGTTGTTGAAGTTCTGGGCGCCTGGAAACGCTTCGTCGCCGATCTTCGGAAAGCCGCGCTGGATGCCGAGCGTGACGCCCGGACCATAGAGGAGGATCGAGGTGTCAAAACCCTTTCGCTTCAACCGAAGCGCCTGAAGGATGTTGACGAGACCGATCGAGCCTTCGAACGCGACAGTGTGGAACGTCACCAGCGCCTTCTCGCCGGGCTTGGCTTTGACGTCCTCGAAAACCTTCTCCTCATAATCGACAAGAAAATCGCCTTTCTGGCGAGCGGGCATCGTTACTGCGGGCATTGCGCACCTCCTGCTCTCGTCCGGCCTCCCGGATCGATTTCAGGATTAGCAATCAATGTGCCAAACGCCTGTTTGCTCAATTAATCATCAACGCAGTCAATATGCAGTCAGATATGCAGTCAATGTTGACTGGATATCTGACGGGACTGTAGGGATTGTTTCTCTGCCGTTAGAAAAAGCTGCCTAGCAGCAGTGTGCAACGCGCTCGATTGCTATGCAGGCGTCCTCGTCGAGTCCCGCAGGAATAATGGCAGTACTACGAACCCAATTGCGAAAGAGCATGCAACAACATACGGTCAATTTTGAGCTCATCTGGCTAGATCTCGCAAATGACCGACTGGCGACCCGACCTCTCCAACAGTGACAAGCCGCGCTATCTCGCGATTGCCGACGCCATCGCCGATGATATCGCCGCCGGAAAGCTTGTCATCGGCGACCGATTGCCGCCGCAGCGCAAGTTGGCCAAGCGGCTCGACATCGACTTCACGACGGTAGCGCGCGGTTATGTCGAGGCGCAGAAGCGCGGGCTGATCGAATCGAAGGTCGGGCAGGGAACTTTCGTCCGCGACAAGCCGCGCCCGCGACGCTCAGTGCAGGCCTTTCCGCCGCGGCCGGTCGACCTCTCGATGAATCTGCCGCCCGAGCCTGATGATCCCGACTTGATCGCGCGGATGCAGGCGGCGGCGGACTACGTCATGCGCGATGTCGTCTCGCTTTTGCGCTACCAGGGATTCGGCGGCACCCAGGCCGACAAGGATGCGGCGTCGAGTTGGCTCGGCCGGCGCGCGCTGGTGCCGGCGCAGAGCCGTATCTTCGTGTCGCCTGGCGCGCATCCGGCGCTGCTTGGCATTCTCTCGATCCTCGCAAAGCCCGGCGAGATCGTGCTGTGCGAGGCCATCACCTATCCGGGCATACGCGCTATCGCCGCGCAACTCGGCATCACGCTGGTCGGCTTGCCGATGGACGATGACGGCGTCGAACCGCAGGCCTTGACCGACGCATGCAAGAAGCTGAAGCCGAAGGCGATCTATCTCAATCCGACCCTACAGAATCCGACTACGCTGACGATTCCCGACCCTCGACGACGCGAGATCGTTGCGATCGCGCGACGCCACAAGTTGCCGATTATCGAGGATGACGCCTACGGCTTCATCCCCGAACACGGTCACGGCCACGCGCCGTTTGCCGCGATTGCGCCCGATCTCACCTGGCACGTTGCGGGCCTTGCGAAATGCATCGGTGCTGGATTGCGCGCTGCCTATGTCGTGGTCCCCGATACGCGTTCGGCCTGGCCGTTCGCCTCGGCCCTTCGTGCCGCAACCGTCATGGCTTCGCCGCTCACAGTGTCGCTGGTGACGCGCTGGATCGAGGACGGCACCGCGGACACGATCCTACGATTCATCCGCACGGAGACATCGGCGCGGCAGAGGCTGGCAGCGGAGATATTGCCGAAAGGTTCTTATCGCGGGGATCTGCTCAGCTTCAACATCTGGGTCCCACTGCCCGCGCCATGGACGCGCTCAGCATTCGTCGAGCATATGCGATCGACCGGCATCGGTGTCGTCGCAAGCGATGCATTCGTCGTCAACGGATCGCCGCCCGAGGCGGTTAGGATATGCCTCGGCGGTCCCGTCAATCGGCCGCAGGTCAGGAGCGCGCTGGAGTATACCGCGCATGCGCTCGCCGAGAGCCCGGCTCTGGCATCATCGTTTCTCTGACGTCGTCGAATCAGGGCAACGAATCGGTTGCCGCGTATATCCTGAAACAACAAGCGCTGCGATGTGCGATCGTCCGGCTAGCCTGTTCTGGCGCATAGGAAGACAGGTGTGCTCGTCATCACGGGTGCGCGAGCGTCCGCAATCACAATTGAATGAACAGATCGGCCTTCTGCGCATAGCTGATTAAGATTTGGCTCGCGCGATTTTCGACGCGGCTTCATCGCGTGAGGAGAAAAGTCCTCGCCAACTCACCGGATATTGAGTGCTGCGATCCGCGCCGTCACCGAATGTTGGCTGATCGTAGCAGCTTGTTGATGCGATCCGACATCCAATCGGCGCCGTCGAAACCCTAAATCGTTTTTTAGTTGAGAATGGGATGTTCGACCGCCACTTGAATGGCGTCGGCGGCGCGACGTCTTTGGGCTTGTTCGGGCGGACTACCCACTAGAGGTATTCGGAAATGGAAGAGGTCGGATCGTGGGTCGCTCCACGTAGCGGCAGGTTTCGCTTGGAGGCATGTATGATCGTGCTGTCACGTTCTTTCGTTCGCAAACGCGTGATCTCACTCGCGACGACGGCCACCGTGGCGGCGACGTCGTTCGTGTTGGCCCAGAATCCCACCAGGGCGTATCACGTTCGCGGGGCCATGCCGGTTCAATATGTGGCTGATCGCCCCGACTATGCCGGCGAGCAGCCCTTCCTTTCAGAAAATGATGCCGCCATGAACAAGATGATGGCGGACATGACGATCAAGCCGACCGGCGATGTCGACCGTGATTTCGTCGCGATGATGGTTCCGCACCATCAAGGCGCGATCGACATGGCGAAGGCTGTCCTTCGCTACGGCCATAACGAGCAGCTTCGCCGTCTCGCGCAGGAGATTGTCGTGACCCAGCAGCAGGAGATTGCGGCGATGCGGCTCGCGGTTGGCGAGGAGTTGCCGCCGTCGGTTGCCGCGCCGACACAGCCGGGCACTGCACCTGCGCCGCAGCCGGATACCATACCTGCCATGCAATCACTGGACGCGATGTCTAGCCACACGATGCATATGCAGTAGGGGACGAAACAAATGAGGATGTCGGCTCTCGAGCCTCGCCGGCGCACGAGGCATGGCGAAGACAAAATTCAACGACGTTATCTGGTAATCACAGAGAGCGTTCCGGACAAGCCCGGTCACGTCGTGCAGGTGCATTTGAAATAGGCGCGCCGCTTGCTTGTGTGAGGACCGGCAGAGCGGCGCGCGGTTAAGGACCGATTATGGGTATCGTTCGCTTCGCTCTGCGGTTTCCACATACGTTCTATGTGGTCGCTGCGCTGATCCTGTTTCTGGGTGCCGTCGCCAGCTACAAGATGCCGACGGACATCTTTCCGGAAATCAACATCCCCGTGGTGACGGTGATCTGGAGCTACACCGGGCTGAGCACGCCCGAGATGGAGCAGCGCGTCACCACCTACAGCCAGTATTCGATCAGCTCCAACGTCAACGGCATCAGGAACATCGAAGCCCAGACCATGGCGGGGCTGTCGGTGCAGAAGATCTACTTCCAGCCCGACGTCAATCTCGATCTCGCCATCGCCCAGATCGTCTCCGCCACCAACTCGATCCGCGCGCTGATGCCGCCGGGGATCCAGCCGCCGGTGGTGGTGCAGTTCAACGCCTCGAGCGTTCCAGTGCTGCAGATCAGCCTGAGCTCCGACACGCTCAGTGAGCAGCAGCTCTACGACTACGGCATCTATCGCATCCGCCAGCAACTGGCGCCGATCCCCGGCATTACGCTGCCGACGCCGGCGGGAGGCAAGTACCGCCAGATCATGGTCGATATCGATCCGGAAAAGCTGCTCGCCAAGGGATTGACGCCGCTCGACGTGGTGAATGCCGTCAATACCCAGAACCTGACATTGCCGGCAGGCACGGCGAAGTTCGGCAAGACGCAGTATGCCATCCGCACCAATGCAACGCCGCCGAGCATCGACGACCTCAACAATATTCCGATCAAGGTGGTGAACGGCGCGACTGTGTTCGTCAAGGATGTCGGGCAGGTACATGACGGCTGGCTGGTGCAGCAGAACGTCGTGCGGCAGAACGGCCGGCGCTCGGTGCTGCTCAGCATCATCAAGAACGGCAATGCCTCCACGCTCTCGGTTGTCAATGCTGTGCACCAGGCGTTGCAGACGGCGCGCGCCGCGGCGCCTCCGGGCATGCAGATCAAGGAACTGTTCGATCAGTCGGTGTTCGTCAAAGAGTCGGTCACGGGCGTACTGCGCGAGGGCGCGATTGCGGCGGCGCTGACCGCGCTGATGATCCTGCTGTTCCTGGGATCATGGCGCTCGACCGTGGTGATCATGATCTCGATCCCGCTTTCGATCCTGACTTCGCTGATCGTGCTTTATTTCCTCGGCGAAACCTTGAACACGATGACGCTCGGCGGTCTGGCGCTCGCGGTCGGCATTCTCGTCGACGACTCGACGGTCACGATCGAGAACACCCATCGGCTGCTGACCGAGGAGGGGATGCCGCTGCCACAGGCGACGCTGCACGGCGCCGCCGGCATTGCCGTCCCGACCCTGGTCTCGACGCTCGCGATCAGCTGCGTCTTCACCTCCGTGGTGTTCCTGGATGGGCCGGCAAAGTACCTGTTCACGCCGCTCGGGCTCGCCGTCGTGTTCGCGATGCTGGCTTCCTACGGTCTGTCTCGAACCCTGACGCCGATCGTGATCGGACTTCTGCTCAAGGGCGAACATCACGGCGCACCAGGAGCGGCGGCGACCGGCTTGTTCGCGCGCTTCCATGCGGCGTTCGAGCGCGGTTTTGAGACCATACGCCATGGCTATTCGCGTTGGCTCACCGAACTCTTGAACCACCGCTTTATCATTCCCATCGGCATGGGATTCGTGCTGCTGCTGGGCGGCGTGATGTTTCCGATGGTCGGCCGAGACTTCTTCCCGGCGATTGATGGCGGACAGATTCAGCTTCACGTCCGCGCGCCGGCCGGGACCAGGATCGAGGCGACGGAGCGCGTCTTTCAGCAGGTCGAGAACAAGATCCGCGAAATCATCCCGGCCGATCAGCGCGAATTGATCGTCGACAATATCGGGCTGCCGGCACGGCCGTATAACCTCGCCTTCAGCGACGGCTCGACCATCGGCGTCAATGACGGCGTGATCCTTGTGGCGCTCAAGGAAGGCCACGCGCCGACGGCGAACTATGTGCGCAAGCTGCGCGAGGAGCTGCCCAAGGCTTTCCCGGAGGACACGTTCTACTTCCAGGCGGCGGATATCGTGACGCAGATCCTCAATTTCGGACTGCCGGCGCAGATCGACGTCCGTACGGTCGGCTACGACAAGGACAATAATCTGCGGGTCGCACAGGAACTGCGGCAGCGCATCGCCGATATCCCTGGCGTGGTGGATGCGCATCTGCAGCAGGAAGTCAACGCGCCAGCGTTCTATGCCGACATCGATCGCACCCGCGCGGCCCAGCTCGGCCTGAACGCCAACACGATCGCCACCAATCTCAATGTCAGCCTGAGCTCGTCCGAGCAGGTGCAGCCGAATTTCTGGACCGATCCCAAATCCGGCATTCCATACTACTTCGCGGTGCAGACGCCCGAGAGCAGGATTTCGTCCGTCAGCGATCTCGGCAACACGCCGGTTTCCACGACGCTGGCGTCGCTGACCGATACACCCGTGCCTGGCCTGCTCAGCAACGTCGCCACGTTCAGGCGCGGCAGCGTTCCGACCAATGCCAACCAGGCCAATATTCAGCCGGTCTACGAGACCTATGCCAGCACGCAAGGCCGTGATCTCGGCAGCGTCGCGAGCCAGATCAGCCATATTGTCGGGGATCTGCAGAAGCAGCTGAAGCCAGGCAATTCGATCCAGGTGATCGGCCAGATCGACAGCATGAACAGCTCGTTCGTCAATCTCGGCATCGGCCTGCTGTTTGCCGCCGTGTTTGTCTACATGCTGATGGTGGTGAACTATCAGAACTTCGGCGATCCCTTCGTCGTTATCCTGGCCTTGCCCGCGACGCTCTGTGGCATCCTGACCATGCTGTTCGTGACCGGCACGACCCTGAACGTGCCGTCGCTGATGGGAGCGATCATGGCGGTGGGTGTGGCATCGGCCAACTCGATCCTGCTGGTGACTTTTGCCCGCGAGCAGCAGCTTGCCGGCAAGACTGCCTTCGAGGCTGCGATCGAGGCCGGGCATACCAGGATCCGACCGGTGCTGATGACCGCGGCCGCAATGATCGTGGGCATGATCCCGATGGCGATCGGAGCGGCCGGCGAAGAGCAGAATGCCGCGCTTGCGCGCGCGGTGATCGGCGGCTTGCTGTTTGCGACGCCGACGACGTTGCTGGTGGTGCCCTATCTGTTTGCCATGCTGCGCAAGGGCAATGACGGCGAAAAACATCAAGGGGTATTCGACGAGGTGCTGGAATGAATTTCAATCGGCCTTTGAAAATCGAGCCGACGCCCGGGGATCGCAAAAGCGATCCGGCGCCGGTGCGGCATGGCCGTTCGAGACGGTGGATTGGCCGGACTGTGGGCGTGGCCCTGGGGCTGATCGGAGGGACCGCACTGGCGTTCGGGGGATGGAATCACTACGCCCAATATCGCCAGACCATGGCCACGGCCGAACAGCGCCACGATCTCGTCCCGGACGTTCGTGTGGCGACCGTCGAGCCTAGCGATGGGATCGACGTCGTGAACCTGCCTGCAACCACCTCGGCTTTTGCCTCCGCCAACATCTTCGCGCGCGCCAGCGGCTATATCGCCAAGCGCGAGGTTGATATCGGTGACCATGTCAAGGAAGGGCAATTGCTGGCGGAGATCGTTGCGCCGGAACTCGACCATCAGATCGCACAGGCTGAGGCGACGCTCGGGCAGCTCAGGTCTGCGCTGCAGCAGGCGCAGGCCAACAGGGAACTGGCCAAGGTGACCTGGGACCGCGACAAGCCGCTGGTGGAGAAGGGCTGGCTTACCGCGCAGCAGGGAACGATCGACTCCCAGACGCTGAAGGCGCAAGAGGCCGCGGTCTCGGTCGCGCAGGCCAATGTCGTCGCCGAGGAAGCGCAGGTGCAGGTGTTGCATCAGCAGAAGATCTACCAGCACGTCGTTGCACCCTTCGACGGCGTGATCACCCAGCGCAATATCGACGTCGGCAGCCTGGTGCAGGCGGATGCGACCAGCGGCACGTTCATGTTCACGATCATGCAGAGCAATGTCATCCGCACCCAGGTGTTTGTTCCACAGGATGCGGCGTTCGGAGTACGTGCGGGGATCGATGCCATCGTGCACGTTCCGGAACTGCCCGACCGCACCTTCCCCGGCACG
Source organism: Bradyrhizobium sp. Crot121 (assembly GCF_059512385.1). Lineage (NCBI taxonomy): Bacteria > Pseudomonadati > Pseudomonadota > Alphaproteobacteria > Hyphomicrobiales > Nitrobacteraceae > Bradyrhizobium > Bradyrhizobium sp. Crot121. The sequence continues at coordinate 14,079 of NZ_JCAMOR010000024.1, forward strand.
GTGACGCGGATCGCCGATGCGCTGCAGCCGGGTTCGCGAACGCTGTTGACCGAGGTCGATATCCCGAATCCGGACGGCGCGCTCACGCCCGGCACCTACTGCACGATCGAACTGCGCATCCCGCGCAAGACGCCGAGCTTCAAAGTGTCTGCGGATGCAATCATCTTCAATCAAGGCGGCCTGCAGGTCGCCGTGGTCGAGAACGGGGTGGCGCATCTGCACAAGGTCAACGTCGTGCGTGACCTCGGTCAGCAAGTGGAGATCAACAGCGGTGTTAAAGCGGGCGACAAGGTGATCCTCAATCCGTCGGTCGACTTGGCCGACGGCAGCCGTGTGACCCTCAGGACCCAGGCCGTTTCCTGATCTCTCTCCGCGGTCCGCCCGGATCGGCAGCAAAACCCCTCTCTAAAATGCAATTTAATGGCGTGGTTCCGCCGCCGAGCCTATGTTGGTTGAGCGGAGGGCGGACGCACGCTGCCAGCGGCGCGGGCCGGCCTCCGGCAGGGTGTTGTCGAGAACGGATTGATGACAAAGGTGCTCTTGATCGAGGATGACGGCGAGACCGCCGAGGAGATTACGGCCGAACTCGCTGAACGCGGGTTCGAGGTCGAATGGTCGGCCAATGGTCGAGAAGGCCTCGACAAGGCTCGCAATCTGCGGCCTGACGCCATGATTGTCGACCGCTTGTTGCCGGGAATGGATGGGCTCAGCGTGATCGAGACCTTGCGGAAAGAGCAGGTTCGCACGCCGGTGCTGGTGCTAAGTGCACTCGGCGCGGTGGACGACCGTGTGCGGGGCCTGCGCATGGGCGGCGATGATTATCTCACCAAGCCCTTTGCCGTCGTGGAACTGATCGCGCGGATAGAGGCGCTGCTGCGCCGGCCGGTGGAATCGCGAGAGACATTGCTGCGGGTGGGGCAGCTCGAACTCGACCTGATCGAGCGCAGTGCCAGGCGCGGCGATCGGGTGATCGATCTGTTGCCGCGCGAATTTCGCCTGCTCGAATACATGATGCGACGCAGCGACCAGTTGCTGACGCGCGCCATGCTGCTTGAAGAAGTCTGGAACTACAAGTTCGTCCCGGCGACGAACCTGGTCGACGTGCATATGGGCCGCCTGCGCCACAAGGTGGACGGGCCGGACGAGACTCCGATGATCCAGAATGTCCGCGGTGCCGGCTTCATTCTCCGTGCGGCCTCCTGAGATATTGCGCGCTCCGATCGATGGCCGTTGACCTCATGCAGAGACATCTGAACACGATGGGCCAGTGGCAATTCATTCGGTCGAACAGCTTTCGCTGGGCACTTGCGGTGGCCGGCGTCCTTGCCGTCTTCATGATCGCGCTGTTCGGTTTCATCTATGTGAAGATCGACAATTATCTGATCGAGCGGACCGACCGCATGCTCGGCCGTCAGATCGCCTTCATGGCGACATTGCCGATGGAGCGCCAGCTCAACGCGATCGAAGATCATCTGCGGCAGGATTCGCGCGGCGTTCAGTTTGCAGGGGTGTTTGGCTCGGATGGGCGGAGGTTGGCCGGCAACATGGAGCGTCTTCCGGCCGGTCTCAAGATCGACGCCCCGGCGCAGAGCGTCACCGCGGCGAGGGTAGACCAGCCGGATCACAATCATTCAGTTCGCGCGATCGCAAAGCGCATGCCAAACGGCAACGTTCTGGCGATTGCACGCAATGTCGATGAGACCAAGGAAATCTCCCATGTCGTCGGCGAAGCGCTCGCGTTCGGATTGTTGCCGGCATTCATCATCTGTCTTCTGGCCGGCGCGTGGCTGAGCGTGCGGGCGCAACGGCAGGTCGAGGAGGTCAACCAGCGCGTCCAGCGCATTATCGCGGGCGATCTGCGTGAAAGGTTGCCATATCGCGACGGCAGCGAGCCGTTCTCGAAGCTCGCGGTCATCGTCAACGGCATGCTCGACGAGATGGAAACGATGATCAACGCGCTTGCCGGCGTCGGCAACGATATCGCCCACGATCTCAGGACGCCGCTGACGCGCGCAAGGCTCGCGCTCGAGCGCGGCCGCACCCATGCAACGTCGCTGGAGCAGCTTCAGACGGTCGCAGACAAGGCGATCGCAGGCATCGATCAGTCGCTGACGATCATCACTGCGCTGTTGCGGCTTGCCGAGATCGAGAACAGCCGGCGGTCGGCCGGCTTCGGCATCGTGCGGCTGCATGAGATGTTGCGGGAGGTCTGCGACATCTACGAGCCGATCGCGGAGAACAAGAATATCGTGCTGACGGTCCACGCGGAGCACGAGCTCAACGTGCGCGGCGACCGGGACCTGTTGATCGAGGCGGTCACCAATCTCGTCGACAACGCCATCAAGTTCACGCCGGAAGGCGGCAAGGTCGATATCGAACTGCTGCGCAACGGGAATGAAACCGTGATCCGCATTGTCGATACCGGTAGCGGGATCACGGCAGAGGAGCGCGACGCTGTGCTGCGGCGGTTCTATCGGTCCGACAAGATGCGCAACACGCCCGGCGTCGGCCTAGGCCTCAATCTGGTGGCTGCGATCGTCAAGCTGCACGGCTTCCGGCTGACGATCCACCCGGGCGCGGGATGCCGCGTCGAGATCGCCTGCCCGGATCCGGAAGCGTAATCGCCGAGGCGAGGGCCGCGGCCTGTCCATGCGGCTTGCGCATAGCCTGCTTTTTCTCCGATATTGAGCGTGTCGTTTGGAGGAGCGGGCCATGAGCACAGCGATACAACCCTATCGGATCGCGGTCGGTGACGATGTGCTCGAAGATCTCAAATCAAGGCTCGGCCGGACGCGGTGGCCCGAGGCCGAGCTGGTCGAAGACTGGAGCCAAGGTGCTCCGCTGAAGTGGATCCAGGAGGTCTGCCGCTACTGGGCCGACGAATATGACTGGCGCAGCCGCGAAGCGCGCCTCAATCGCTTCGCGCAATTCACGACAGAGATCGACGGACTTGGCATCCATTTCCTGCATGTTCGCTCGCCGCATGCGAACGCGTTGCCGCTGATCATCACCCATGGCTGGCCGGGATCGGTGGTCGAATTCCACAAGGTGATCGAGCCGCTAACCGACCCGACCGCGCACGGTGGCCGTGCGGCCGACGCGTTTCATGTGGTCTGTCCGTCATTGCCGGGCTTCGGCTTCTCCGGCAAACCGCGTGCAACCGGCTGGGGCGTCGATCGCATCGCCGCGGCCTGGGCCGTGCTGATGGAACGTCTTGGCTATGCACGATACGGCGCGCAAGGAGGTGACTGGGGTTCGGCCGTCACGACCGCGCTGGGCGCGCAAGACGCTGTGCATTGCGCCGGCATTCACATCACGCTGGCGATGGCGACGCGGCCCAATGTCGAGGGACAGCCGACGCCGGAAGAGGTGCGGGCGCTGAACGGTATCAAATACTACGCCGACTGGGATTCCGGCTATTCGAAGCAGCAGTCGACCCGCCCGCAAACGCTCGGCTATGGGCTGACGGATTCACCGAGCGGTCAGGCCGCGTGGATCCTCGAGAAATTCTGGGCCTGGACCGACTGCGACGGGCATCCCGAGAACATCCTGTCCCGCGACGAACTGCTCGACAACGTCATGCTGTATTGGGTGCCCGCCACCGCGGCTTCCTCGGCGCGGCTCTATTGGGAAAGCTTCGGATCGAAACGGCGAACCGCGCACAAGGTCACCGTGCCGACCGGCGTCGCCGTCTTTCCCAAGGAGATTGTCACGCCGGTTCGAAAGTGGATGGAGGCGAGCTACACCAACATCTGTCATTGGAGCGAGATGCCGAAGGGCGGGCACTTCGCCGCCTTTGAGCAGCCCGAGTTGTTCGTGCGCGAGGTGCGCGAGTTCTTCCGGCCGTTGCGCGAGGAAGCGAGTCAGTCATGAGCGAAGGACGCTATCGCCTGATCGGATCCACCGCTGCTGGAGCGCGCGGAGTGCTCGGCGCATCTGGCTGCGAACTGATCGCCTTCGGTTTCATCTAGCGAACCAGCTATCGCGAGCAGGACGGCAAGGTCTTGATCGCTTCCTCCGCCTCGGCCCGGCTCTTGTAAACCGTGTCGCTTGCGACCGTGATGTTCGGGGTATCCGTCTTGGGCGTCTTGTCGACAACCGAGCAACTCTTGGTCAGCGAGTTGAGCACAACATAAAATGCCGGACCGGTTCTCGTGCTTTGGGCGAGGGCAGGGCAGACAGCCGCGAGCAACGCAACCAAACCGAGACAAAGCAGATAGCGTTTCATCATGACCTCCCTCGGTTCGAGCGAAATTAGCGCGCGAAGAGGAGTTGGGTTCCGGATCTGGATGGCAGACCTCGACGCCTCCCCTGCAAATTAATGGGCCCCGGTGCATTGGAGCATCGCGGGGCCCTGCATCTTCGTTTTAGCGAAGGATTCTGGTAGACACCAGGATAACTCTGGATCGTAAAGCGCGTGGCCTTTGCGCTCCCATCCGGTGGATATGTTCAGATTGTCGACGGCGCAATGCGGCTAGCAGCTGCTGTTCGCTCCAACTGCGCCGAGACCTTGCCGCTGAGCAAGGTCACAGGACTGTCCCGGTGGCGTCATGCTCCTCTCCAAGAGTGGCCCGACGGACATCTGTCCGTATCCTCTGCTTGCCGCCCGACGACATAATCGATCGGCAATCCCTGCAAGGCCGGGAGCCAAGCTCCAGCACCCCGACAGGTGCATCAGCAAAATGCTGCGGCAGATATTGGAGGCTGTCAAGTGAAGTCGCGGTTCCCCGAGGTGAGGGAACCACAGGCGCAGGATCATTTCCTATGTCGGCTGCCAAGCGCTATCGCGATGGAGGTCGGATCCTTAATGCGCTCGATCAGCAAGTCGATGCGATCGCCACCCCAGAACAGCTCGCCATTGAACACCATGGTCGGGACGCCGAACACGCCGAGCGCCTCCGCTTCCTCGACGATCCGATCATGTTCCGCTCGCGCGGGCCCATGAACATATTCCTCGAACTCTTTCGCCGAGCCGCCGATCGTCGCGATCACGCCAGCGATATCAGATAGTTCGTCGATCTCCAGATCATGGTTCCAAAAGCAGCGAAAGACCGTGTCGTGGTACGGCCGGAACAGGCCGTGGCGTTGGGCGAACAGCATGCCGGCGCTGGAATAGAAGGCGTCGTAAATCCGCCGCGGCCCTTTCATCGTCAGGCCCTGCGCGTTAGCGAAACGCCGCGCGTCCATGTAGGCGTAACGCACCTTGCGCCAGAAATGCGGGGTGCGCTCTTCCACCGTCCCCATGAATTCCGGGATCCGCAGCGTATAGGGCAGCCATTCCAACTCGACGCCATGCTGCTCTTCGAGCTCGAACAGGCGCTTGTTGGCGACGAAGGCGTAAGGGCTTTTGTAGTCGGTGTAGATGCGTACGCGCGGCCTTTCCATCCTTGGCCCTCCCTGATCGTGGTGGCGCTCATGCGTCTGCACGTTTCGTTTGTCGATACTGGCTCAGATCGGGATCGTGGGTCATCCCCCAATAGTCGACGAAGCGCCAGGGCATGGCCGAGAACACGCGGCCCCGGCTGTTGCGATAATAGGTCGTCATGCCCGGATGGGTCCAGATCAACTGCTCATGTTCGGCATCGACCTTGCGGACATATTGATCATGGGCTTCCTGACTGACATCGATGGCGGCAATGCCTTTCTCGATCATCTCGACCAGGCAAGCCGAGATGTAGCGGCTCTGGCATTCCGACTGGAAAATCACGCTGCCGCCATGCGCAGGTCCTGAGTTCGGGCCCAGCATCAGGAACAAGTTTGGGAAGTTTGGCACGGTCAAGCCGAGATAGGCCGTCGGGTTGTCGTTGGCCCAGACATCCCTGAGATTGTTGCCGCCGCGCCCGATGATGTTGAGCCGCGCCGCCATCTCCGAAACCCTGAAGCCGGTTGAGATGACGATGATGTCGTGCGCACGCTGCTTGCCGTCTGCGGTGACGATGCCATCGCGCGCAAAATGATCGATCGGGTCGGTGACCAGCTCGACATTCGGCTTGGTCAGCGTCTTGAACCAGTTGTTGTCGAGCAGGATGCGCTTGCCATAGGGCGGATAGGTCGGCACGCATTTTTCGATCAGGTCGGGGCGATCCTTGAGCTCGGACAGGATGAAATCCGTCAGCTCCTGCCGGTGCCGGTCGTTGCCCTTGTTGACGGCGCGCGCCGGATGCGGCCAGTTCGGATCCTTGCGCAGGAATGGCAGCAGGCCGTCGCCATAGCGCCAGAACATGTTGAAGCGGTACCACTGCACATAGAAGGGCAAATGCGCGAGCAGCCATCGCGCGCCTTCGGTGATCGGGTCGGAGTAACCTTTGACTGGGCGTGCCCATTGCGCCGTGCGCTGATAGACCGTGACCGACGATACGCGATCGGCGATGGCGGGCACGAGCTGCATCGCGGTGGCGCCGGTGCCGATCACGGCGACGCGCTTGCCGTCGAGATTGATATCGTCGGACCACAGCGCCGAATGCACGGCGAGGCCCTGGAAATCTTGCTCGCCCTTGAAATGGGCCGGGGCGGGGTCGTTGAGCTGGCCGATCGCGCTGACCAACGCCGTCGACTCGAAGGTCTCTTCGCCGTTCTCGGTCTTGAGGGTGGAAATCCAGCGCCGCTTGGTCTCGTCCCAGCGCGAGGCGATCAGCTCGGTCGTGAGACGGACATGGCGTCGGATGCCGTGTTCGCGCACCACCTTCAAGAGATAGTCGAGCAGTTCCTGGCGCGGCGCGAAATAACGCGTCCACTGGTTCCGCTCGCCGAACGAGAAGGAATAGGAGTGGTTCGGGGTATCGACGCCGCAACCGGGATAGCGGTTGACGTACCAGGTGCCGCCGATCTCGTCCTCTTTCTCGACGATGGTATAGGGGATGCCGAGCCGGTCCAGCGCGACGCCGAGCGCAATCGCGCAGACGCCGGCGCCGACGATCAGGACGTGCTGCTCGGCGAGCTTCTCGCCCGATGGACGTTTGGTCCAGCGCGCATCGCGCGGGATGAAACCCATTTCCTCGCGCATCAGCGGCGCATATTCCGGCGCAACGGGCTCGCCGAGCGTCGCGCTCATCATCTTCAGCATCAATTCGTTGCCGGGATCGGTGATAACAGGCTTGGGCTCGCCGTTCTCATAGAGCTTCAGGACCGCGGCGCGGATTTCGTCCTGAATTTCTTTCGGCACGCCGGCGTCCGGATCGGGGATCAGGCGCACGTCGCGCTTAGGCTTGTACGGCGGTTCCAGCCAGCGCTCATCGCCAGTCATGTGCACGAGCACCATCAACAGCACGCGGATGTCGCCTTCAGCGATCGCGGAAGCCAGGTCGAGTTTCTTGCGCGGCATTTCGATGTTCATGCTGTTGTCCTCACGCTTCCGGTGCTTCCGGTAATCCGCCATAGGCGGTCCATGTTGACCCCGCGATAAAGCCGGCATCGACAGGCAGGTTGATGCCAGTGACGCCGCTGCTCTTTGGTGAAAGCAGCCAGGCAATCGCCTGCGCCACCTCGAACGGCTCGACCAGCCGGTTCATGGCAGATGGCCGCGACAGCAGTTCCTTGTCGAGCGCGCCCGAGGCGATGCCGGCTTCCAGCATCGCCGTGCGGGTGAAGCCTGGCGACACCGCGTTGACGCGCACGCCGACTCGGCCCCATTCGGCGGCAAGCGTCTGCGTGATCTGGATGACGCCGGCTTTCGCCGCGGTATAGGCGTGGATCGGGCCCGAGGTCATGCCGGCGACTGAGGCGACATTGACAATGGCGCCGTTTCGCCGCGCGGCCATCCGCACGCCGACGCTGCGGGCGACCAGAAACGTGCCGCGCAGGTCGATGTTGACCTCGCGGTCCCATTGCTCCATCCGCACCCGCTCGATCCGATGCATCTTGCCGAACACGCCGGCGGCATTGACAAGGCCGGTGATCGGCCCATGCGCGGCCTCGATGTCGGCAACGCCGGCGGTGACGGTCGCTTCGCTCGCGACATCGAACGGCGCGGGCCAGAGGATCGCATCGGTCCCGACCAGCGGTTCCGGCGCGATGTCGACGATGACGACGCGCTGGCCCTGGTCGGCAAGCAGCGTGGCGGTGGCGGCGCCGATGCCGCGGCTGCCGCCGGTGACGAGAACGAAGCCATCAGCGGTCATGGCCATTTTCCTGACTTGCTTTGTTGAATAGGCCGCGGGTCACAAGCTTCCGATAGGCCGAGATCACATGATCGGGCGGGGCGGTAACCTTGCCGTCGGTGTAGGAATAGCGGCGGCTGAGATAGCCGCGCGCGCCCATCAGAATCTGCACGATGGCCTCGAACTCCTCGTCGCTGAAATCGATGATCTCACCGGCCTGCCGAGCGCGGCGTAGGATGCGCACATAGGCAGTCGAGATATTGTCGAAATGCTTCTGGTAGCCGATCGGCGCAAAGAACTCGGCCTCGTTGAGGATGCGCAGGAACTCCGGCACTTCGAGGATGAAATCGAAGAAGGCGGAAAAGCGCTCGATCTCCTGCCGCGCCGTATGCGGGGTGCCGGTGCGCGCGTGGATGAAGCGCACCATGTCCAGTCCGATCTTCGGCAGGAGCTGCTCGAGCAGTTCCTGCCGGTTCTCGAAATGATTGTAGAAGGTGCCTTGCGCGACGCCGGCTTCCTCGGTGATGCGGGCAACGGAGGCTTCGGCGTAACCATATTTGCCGACCACCTTGGTCGCGGCGTCGAAGATCTTTTGCTTGGTCCAGGCGTTGCGCTCGACCCGGTTCAGCTTGGGGATCTTGATGGGAGCGGCGTGCGGTGCTTGGGTCATGCGGTGGTCTCCAGTTCAGCGCGCAGCACGCGCTTGAGCACCTTGCCGGAAGGGTTGCGCGGCAGGCTGTCGCGGATGATCAGTTGTTTCGGCACTTTGAAGCTGGCAAGGCGGGTGCGGCAGTAGTCAGTGAGGGCAGGCAGATCGAGCGCAGCGCCTTCCGCCAGCACGACGATTGCGACCGGCTTCTCGCCCCAGCGCTCATCGCGCGCGCCGATGACGGCGACCTCGCGGACCTCGGGCATTTCATAGATGACGCGCTCGACCTCGGAGGAGGCGATGTTCTCGCCGCCGGAAATGATCAGGTCCTTCTTGCGGTCAGTGAGATAGAGGAAGCCCTCCTCGTCGAGATAGCCGACATCGCCGGTGCGGAACCAGTCGCCGAAGAAGGCGGCTGCAGTCTTCTCCGGATCCCGCCAATATCCTTTCGTGACCTTCGGTCCGCGCAGACAGATCTCGCCGTTCTCGCCCGCGGGGAGAGGATTGCCCTGGTCATCACGGATCTCGACCTCGACATGGGCGATGGCGCGTCCGGTCGAGCCGATCTTCTCGATCTCGCGGCCCGGCTCCATGAAGGTGTCACCGCCGACGGTCTCGGTCAGACCATAGGCGTCGATGTAGCGGGCATTCTTGAAACAGTCGGAGAAGGCGCGGATGCGCACCTCCGGCGTTTTCTCGCCGCCGCCGATCGCCCATGCGAGACTTGAGACATCGTAACGGTCACGGGTGGGGCAAGTGAGGATCGCGGTCGTCATCACAGGGGCGAGCCACGCCGCGTTCAGCTTCTCCGCTGCGATCGCAGCGAGCGCCTGTTCGGGCTTGAAGTCGCGATGGACCGAGAGCATGCCGCCGTGCCACAGCACACCGATTCCAGGCAAATCGAGGGCGCCGACGTGATAGAGCGGGCCGACGACAAGCAGGCGCGTATCCGCATTGAGGCCGAGCACCAGCGTCTGGTCGGCCGACTTCCAGTACATGTTCTCGTAACTGAGCATCACGCCCTTGGGGCGGTCGGTCGTGCCTGACGTGTACATCAGCCGCATCAGGTCCTGCGGTCGGCGGACATGCATAGGCGCGGGCGCGATGTCGCCGGCGAACTGCGTGGCAGTCGATTGCGCGGCTTCATCCAGCAATACGATTGGCGCATGGCCCGCCGCGGTTGCGGCAAGCTCTTGATCCGCGATCAGGATGCGCGCGCCGGCATTGCCGACGATGTAGCCGACCTCATCGGCGGAGAGCCGATAGTTGATCGGCAGGAACACCGCGCCGATATGGCTGGTGGCAAACACCAGTTCGAGAAAGGCGGCGCTGTTCTTCATCAGCACCGCCACGACGTCGTCGGGACCGATGCCGCGAGAGGCGAGCCACCCGGCCACCCGGCGGATGCGCTCGTCGAAGTTGCCGTAGCAAATGTCCACGCCGCGATATTTCAGCGCAGACCGATGCGGCGTCCGTTTGGCATGAAAGGCGATGAAGCTCGAAAGGTTGATCATCTGCCGCTCAAAGGGCCGTTTCGGCCTCGTTTCCTTCCCCGATGAACTGTGACTCGTAATTCATCTTTGGCTTGACGTCACCCCCCTTGCTCTGAAATCCTTGTGTCCACGGAGACGAGATGATCTCCGGCAAGGGAATAGGGAACGACAACCCGACTGGGAGGGGAGAATGAAGAGAACCCGTCAACCGGGCCTCAGCCGCCGTGCGACTCTGGCGCTGATGGGCGCCGGTGCGGTGACGATCGCTGCGCCATGGGTGGCGCGAGCGCAAGCCAAGACCATCAAGATCGGCATGCCGACGATTTTGTCGGGCCGCGTCGCGCAGCTCGGCACGTCCTCGCGCAATGCCGTGCTGCTGGAGGTCGAGAAGGTCAACGCCGCGGGCGGCCTGGCTGGCCGGCAGATCGAGATGGTGATCCGCGACTCCAAGGGCCAGCCGCAGGAAGCAGCCCGCGTCGCGCGCGAACTCGTCAACACCGACGGCTGCGAGATGCTGTTCGACGGCGAGGCCTCGTCCGGATCATTCGCGGTGCACGAAGTGGCGCGCGACCTCGGCGTGCTCTGCATCCACACCTGCTCGGAAGCCTCCTCGCTGACCGCGGATCCGAAGCAGCACATTCCGAACGCGTTCCGCTGCGTCCGGCAGGGCATTCATGATTCGATCATCGGCGGCAGCTATGCGGCCGCAATCGCGAAGGCCAAGGGCCTGAAGAAATGGGCGACCTGCTCGCCGGACTATGCCTATGGACGCGATACTACCGGCGAATTCGCGCTCTATCTCAAGCGCTTTGCGCCCGATGTCGAGATCATCAGCGAGTCATGGCCAAAGCTGTTCCAGCCTGACTACACCGAAGTGGTGACGAAGATCCTGCAGGCCAAGCCGCAGGCGCTGTATTCGTGCCTGTGGGGCGGCGATCTGACGTCCTATATCGACCAGGCCAACATCTACGCGCTGTTCACGCAAATGGAAGTGTTCGCCGTCAACATGGCTGACTACACGGCGCTCACGGTGGTGAAGAACCTGCCGAAGGGCATTCACTCCGGCAACCGCTACATCAAGACATTCCCGAAGACGCCGGAGAATGCCGCGTGGGGCGACGCCTACCGGGCGAAGTACAACGAGTACCCGACCAACTGGTCGTGGCAGAACGCGACTGCGGTGATGCTGCTCACCGAGGCGGTGAAAAAAGCCAACTCCACCGACGGCAAGAAGGTCGCGGAAGCGCTGCGCGGGCTGACGATCAAATGCCCGTTCGGCGCCGACGGCACCGTGACGATGCGCGCGGAGGACAACACTCTGGTCGGCTACGCCATCGGCTGGGGCACCACGATCCCGCAGGAACCTTATGTGCCGGAGGTGAAGGCCGGCGACTGGAAGACCATCTTCGAGCTCGAAGCCGAGTGGAAGAAGAGCAAGGGCTACACCTGACCGGCCTGTGAGTGGAGGCGGGCGGCCCGCTTCCACATACGTCACGTTTGGCGAGTTGCGCGCCGACGGTTTCGGCGCGCTGAGATGGAAATACTGCATTGGATATAGACGCGCTCGCTGGCTGCCTCGCCAGTCCGGCCTGCCTGGTGACGCAAACCACCAGCGGCCTCATTATCGGTATGCTGCTGTTTCTCGTCGCCGTCGGGCTGACGCTGATCTTCGGCGTGCTCAAGGTGGTCAATTTCAGCCATGGCGCCTTCTATATGTTCGGCGCCTATTTCGCGATGACTGCGTACCAGATTTCCGACAGCTTTGCGCTCGCGATGCTGTGCGGCGCGGCGGGCACGGCGCTCCTGGGCCTGATCTTCGAGCGCGTGTTCATGAGCCGCGTCTATGGCGCCGACGTGCTGATGCAATTGCTGGTCTGCTACGCCTTCGTGCTGATCTTCGACGACGTCGTGCGCATGATCTGGGGACCTGAATTCAAGTCGATGGGCATGCCGTCGGCGTTCCAGGTGCCGCCGCTGTTCATCGCCGGCGGCGTCGTGCCGCCCTATTACCTGCTGCTGATCGGGGTCGCATTGGCCGCCGCCTTGGTGCTTGGCCTTGGGCTTGCCCGCACCCGGATCGGCAAGGTGATCCGCGCGGCCGCCCACAATCCGGGCATGGTGTCGGCGCTCGGCATCAATACCGGACTGCTCTATGGCGGCGTGTTCGCGCTCGGCGGCATGCTCGCTGGGCTTGCCGGCGCACTGGCGGCGCCGGTGCGCTCGCTGACGCCGGGAATGGGATTTTCGGTGCTGATCGAATCCTTCATCGTTACCGTGATCGGCGGCATGGGCTCGATCCTGGGCGCGTTGATCGGAGCTCTGCTCATCGGCCTGATCCGCTCGTTCGGCTCGCTCGGCTTTCCCCTGTTCACCGAAGGCCTGATGTACCTGTTCATGGTGATCGTCCTGGTGTCACGGCCGACCGGCCTGTTCGGCAAGGAGGTCGCATGACCGAGCTGCAGGCTGATCGCGCGTCGGAGACCTTGACTACGCCGCGCATCGAAACGCGCTCGTTCCGCTCGCGTTATCGCGACATTCTGATTGCGCTGGTCGCCTTTGCGGTGCTGGCGGCGCTGCCATTCTTCTTCGGCAGCAAGGCGCTGCTCGATTTCGTGATCCGCTGTTCAGCGTTCGGCCTGTTCGCGACGTCGCTCAATCTGCTCGTCGGCTATACCGGCATGATCTCGTTCGGGCACGGCATGTTCTTCGGTCTCGGCGCCTATGGCTTCGGCCTGCTGATGCAGCGCACCGGCGTGCCGATACCGGTGGCTTTTGTGGCGACGCTCGCGATCACCGCCGTTTTCGCTGCGATCATCGGTGCGATCTGCGTGCGGCTGAAGGAGATCTACTTCGCGTTCGTCACGCTGGCGTTCCAGATGCTGATCCACTCGACGATCCTGACCTGGGCGTCGCTGACCGGCGGCGACCAGGGCTTGCGCGGCGGCATCCCACGGCCGGTTTTTTTCGGCATCGATCTTGCCAATCATGTGCATCTCTACATCACAAGCTGCGCGCTGCTGGTGCTCGGCCTGCTTCTGATGCGCCAGATCGCGCAATCGCCGTTCGGCTATACGCTGCGCATGATCCGCGACAATGCGCGGCGCGCCAGCTTCATCGGCATCGATGTCTGGCGCGCCAAGCTGACCATCTTCGTGCTGGCGGCGCTGTTTGCGTCCACCGGCGGCATGGTGATGGCGCTGTTCGTCTCCGGCGCCTATCCCGAATTCGCCTACTGGACGATTTCGGGCGAGGGCATCTTCATCAACATGCTCGGCGGCGTCACCACGTTCCTGGGGCCGATGGTCGGCACGGTGCTGCTGCTGATCCTCAACGATACCGTCACCCGCTACACGGAATATCATGGCATCGTGCTCGGCGTCGTGATCCTGTTCTTCGCCATCGGCCTGCGCAAGGGCCTGATGGATTATGTGCTTGAATGGTATGCGCAGCGGCGCGACGGGCCAGGGGAGCGCGGCCAATGATGTTTCCCATCCACTTGCCGTCATTCCGGGGCGCGCGCAGCGCGAACCCGGAATCTCGAGATTCCGGGTCTGGTCCTAGCGGACCATCCCGGAATGACGGTGCAAGACGATCGAACCCAGGACTTGCGCATGCTTGACATCCGCGGGCTCTCAAAGTCGTTCGGCGGGGTGAAAGCGACGGACAACGTTTCGCTGGACTTCACCGACGGCTCGCTGACGGCCGTGATCGGTCCGAACGGTGCCGGCAAGAGCACGTTCTTCAACCTGATCACGGGCGCGCTCAGGCCGGACTCCGGCCAGGTCCTGCTCGATGGCGTCGATCTTGCCGGCAAGTCGCCACCCGACATCGTGCGGCACGGCATCGGGCGGGCGTTCCAGGTCGCGAGCATCTTTCCTTCGCTCACCGTGCAGGAGACCATGCTCGCCGCCGTCTGCGCGGATCAGCGCCGCTCGACCGTGCTGCACCGGCGTTTCCCGCTCGCGGAGACGCGGGATCGCGCCGAGCACGCGATGGAATTGCTCGGCCTTGCCAACAAGCGCCACCGCACGGCCGCGACGCTGTCGCATGGCGACCAGAAGCTGCTGGATATCGCGCTGGCGCTGGTGCTGGACCCAAAGGTGCTGCTGCTGGACGAGCCGACCGCCGGAATGGGCACTGAAGAGCGCTGGCGGATGATCGACAAGGTCCGGGAGCTATGGGAGACGCAGAAGATCACGGTCGTCTTCATCGAGCACGACATGGACATCGTGTTCAAGATCGCGCCGAGGATCGTCGTGCTCTGCTACGGCCGCATTCTCGCGACCGGCACGCCTGACGCCATCAGGCGCAACGAAGCGGTGATCGAGGCTTATCTCGGCACCGAGGAACATGCCGAGGCCGTGACATGAGCGCTTTGCCAGTCGTGCAGGTCGAGGACCTCGACGTCTGCTATGGCACCAGCCAGATCCTGTTCGGCGTCGGCCTGTCGGTGCGGCAGGGCGAGACCATGGCGCTGCTCGGCCGCAACGGCGCTGGCAAGTCCACCACGATGAAGGCGATCATGGGGCTGGCCCCGGCGCGTCGCGGCAAGGTGACGCTGAACGGCAGGACTGTCTCAGGGATGAGACCGCATCGTATTGCGCGCGCTGGGCTCGGCTTTGTTCCGGAGGACCGCCAGATATTCCCGGAGCACACGGTGGAAGACAATCTCGTCATCGGCCAGAAGAAGGGGCCGAACGGCGAGGACGAATGGTCGATCCGGCGCATCTATGACGTGTTCCCGCTGCTCGAGCCGCTCCGCACCCGGATCGCGGGACGGCTGTCCGGCGGCGAACAGCAGATGCTGGCGATTGCGCGGACGCTGATGGGCAACCCGGCGCTGCTGCTATTGGACGAGCCGAGCGAGGGGCTGGCGCCGATCATCGTGCAACGGATCGGCGAACTCTTGCGGCAGCTCCGCGCGACCGGCGCCACGGTGTTGATCGCCGAGCAAAACATGCATTTTTGCCTTGGCCTTGCGAGCCACGCGACGGTTATCGACAAGGGCCAAATCGTCTACACATCTTCCATCGAAGAGCTGAAGGCCAACGACAACATTCGGCAACGCTATCTGGCGCTGTAGCCTTCAGCCCCCATGGGGAGGATGAATGGCGGTTGAAAGCAGGCTGGCGCCGACGCACGAGGCGCCCTATCGCGGCCTTCGCGTGCTCGATTTCGGACAGGGCATTGCGTCGCCCTATTGCGCGATGCTGCTTGGCGTCTATGGCGCCGATGTCATCAAGGTCGAGCCGCCCGAGGGCGACTGGTCGCGCTATCTCGGGACGACCTACGGCAATCAAACCACGCTGTCGGCGGTCTATAACCGCGGCAAGCGCAGCCTGTGCCTCGACCTGAAGCACAAGGATGGGATCGCGATTGCCCAGCAGCTCGCAAGACAAGCCGACGTCCTGATCGAAGGCTTCAGGCCTGGCGTGGCCGCGCGGCTCGGGCTTGGTTATGAATCGCTGTCACGCGACAATCCCGGCCTGATCTATCTCTCGGTCAGCGGCTTCGGGCAAGCCGGGCCTTACGCGAAACGTCCCGGATCGGATTCGGTGGCGCAGGCGTTTTCGGGTCTGGTCTCGGTCAATGTCGGCGCCGACGGCACGCCGCACCGGGTCGGCACGACGCTCTCCGACGTCGTCACCGGCGTCTACGCCTTCCAGGCCATCGCCACCACGCTGTTCGCGCGCGCGACCGTGGGCACGGGGCGCTGGATCGACGTCAATCTCTGCCAGTCGACGGCGGCGCTGCTGGGCCACAAGGTTGCGGAGTTCATTCTAGAGGGCGGCGCACCGCGCGCGCTCAACGTGCCGGCCGGCACCTACCAGGCCAAGGACGGCTGGATGATGGTCACGCTGGTGAACGAAGCGCAGTACAAGCGGCTGTGTACGACGATCGGACGCGAAGACCTTGCTACCGATCCGCGCTTTGCCGATTTCGCCAGGCGGGCGGATTCGGCCGACGCGCTGATCCCGCAGTTACGGGAGGTCTTTCTCGCCCAAACGGCCGAGGCGTGGCTGACGCGCCTGCATGCGGCCGATATCATCGCGGAGCGCATCCACAATCCCGGCGAATGGCTGAGGAATGCCCACGTTGAGGCGACCAAGGCCGCGGTGTGCCAGGACACGCCCGGCGTCGGCCCGGTCTACACGCCGCGGACGCCGGGAATCGCGAGTCGTTCGGAGGACGATTTGCGTCCGGCGCCGGACATCGGACAGGACAGCGTCGAGGTCCTGAGAGAGGCTGGCTTCGACAGTGCTGTCATCGATGAGTCGATCGCGGCCGGCGCGGTGCGTCAGTCGCAGCCAAACGGAGGTGGTGCATCATGAGCCACAAACTCGTCGGCTACTCGATTGCCGACGGCATTGCCGAGATCATGCTGGATCGCCCGCCGGTCAACGCGCTGAGCCTGTCCTTGATCGATGCGCTATTGGCTGCATTGAAGACGGCCAAGGACGATCCAGCGGTGCGCGCCGTGATCATCGGCAGCGCTCACAAGGTGTTTTGTGCCGGGCTCGATCTCGACATCGTGCGCGGCAAGCCGGCGATCGAGATCAAGGGCTTTCTCGAACGGCTCTACTTCGCCCTCAACGATGTCCAGTATCGAATGGGCAAGCCGACGATTGCGGCCATCGATGGCGCCGCGCGCGCCGGCGGCATGACCATTGCCATATCCTGCGACATGATCATTGCCGGCGACGGCTCTACGTTCGGCTATCCGGAGATTGACGTCGGGCTGATACCGGCGCTGCACTTCGTGCATTTGCCGCGGCTGGTCGGAAAGCACCAGGCGTTCGGACCGCTGTTTCTCGGCGAGCCGTTCGATGCGGCGACCGCGTTCCGCATGGGCCTTTTGAGCGAAATCGTGCCGAAGGGGACCGCGCTCGATCGCGCCCGCGAGGTCGCCCGAAAGCTCGCCGCCAAGTCGCCGATCGTGATGAAGATCGGCCGCGATGCCTTCATGCGCGCGGTGGATGCGGATTACCGCCGCGCGATCGAGAACGCGGCCGAGAGTTTTTCGCTTGTCGCGACGACGGAAGATTGTCAGGAAGGGTTGCACGCGTTCGTCGAGAAGCGGACGCCAAACTATCGGGGACGCTGATGGCAGGACTATATTTCGAGGAATTCGAGGTCGGGCGGGAATTCCATCATGAATTCAGCCGGACCGTAACCGAGATGGACAATACGATGTTCAGTCTGTTGACCATGAACCCGCAGCCGCTGCATCTCGATGCTCATTTCGCCGAGAAGACCGAATATGGCCAGCGGCTGTTCAACAGCCTCTATACCCTCGGCATCATGATCGGCATGAGCGTGTATGATACGACGCTTGGCACCACTGCCGGCAATTTGGGCATGACCGACGTGAAATTTCCGAAGCCGGTGTTTCATGGCGATACGCTGCGGGCGCACACCAAGATCGTCTCGAAGCGCCCGAGCAAGTCGCGGCCGACCCAGGGGCTCGTGGAGTTCGAGCACACCATGACCAACCAGCGCGGCGAGGTGGTGGCGAGCTGCCGCCGTACCGGGCTGATGCTCTGCAAACCGAAAGCGTGAGGCGATGCGTTCGTTCCTGTTTGTTCCCGGCGACAGCGTCCGGAAATTCGAAAGCGCGAAGAAAACGGCGGCGGATGCCTTGATCCTTGATCTCGAGGATTCCATTGCGCCCGAGCAGAAAGAGGCGGCGCGCGGCATCACGCGCGAGATGCTGAATTCGCGCAATCCGGATCAGAAGATGTATGTCCGCGTTAACGCGCTCGACACCGACATGACGCTGGGCGATCTCGCGGCCGTCATGCCAGCGAAGCCTGACGGCATCGTCCTGCCGAAATGTGCAGGGGCCGCCGACGTCAACAAGCTCGCGCTTTACCTCGATGCGTTCGAGGCGGCATCCGGAATCGCGCAGGGTTCGACGCGCATCGTGACGGTTGCGACCGAGACGGCGAGCGCGGTGCTGAAATTGCTCGACTTCGAGAATATGAGCCCGCGGCTATGGGGCATGATGTGGGGCGCCGAGGACCTCGCCGCGTCTCTGGGGGCGTCACGTAACCGTACCGGTAACCGCTTTCACAGCCCGTTCCGGCTGGCGCGCGATCTCTGCCTGATCAGCGCGGCCGCCGCCGGCGTCGTCGCCATCGATACGATCGCGACCGACATCAACGATCTGGACGCGCTGCGGGAGGAATGCATCACGGCGCGGCAGGATGGTTTCCTGGCAAAGGCGGTCATCCATCCAAAGCATGTCGACGTCGTCAATGCCGCCTTCATGCCGACGGACGAGGAGATCGCGTGGTCGGAGCGCGTCGTCGCCGCATTCGCGGGAAACGCCTCCGGTGTGGTGAAGATGGATGGCAAGATGGTGGACAAGCCGCATCTGCGCGCCGCCGAGAAGATTCTGGCGCTGCGGCGGGGGTGATGCAGCCGTAGCCGGATGGAGCGCAGCGCAATCCGGGGTCAGAAAGAACCCCGGGTTGCGCTGCGCTTCACCCGGGCTACAGAGCCGCGAATCTCAGTTGATCAGCGCTCCCTCGGCGGTAAGCCGCGCTATCTCGTCTTCCGTGAATCCTGCTTCGCGCAGGATTTCCTCGCCGTGCTCGCCGAGTTGCGGCGGATGACGGCGGATCGAGGGCGGGGTCTTGCTCCAGGTCGCGGCGGGGCCGGCGACGTGGAGCGTTCCTTCGGTCGGATGCTCGATGGATTGGATGAGCCCGACCGCGGCGAGATGGGGATCGTCGATCAGGCTGTCGAGATCGTGCAGCGGGGCATGCGGAATGTCGGCCTCTTCGAACAGGTTCATCCATTCGGCGGTGCTGCGGGTCTTCATCACCTTTGAAAACCAGTCGTAGACGAAATCATAGTTGCGGGTACGCGCCGAGATGCCGTTCAATCGAGGATCGCGATCGGTTTCGTTCTCAAGGCCGATTTGGCGGAAGAAGGCGTTCCATTGCTTGTCGGAATAGACCAGCGCGCAGATATAGCCATCGCTGGTCTGGTAAGGACGGCGGTCCGGCGAGAGCAATCGCGAATAGCCGGGCGGCCCGATCGGCGGCTCGAAGCTGCGGCCGGCCATGTGATCGCCGAGCACGAACTGCGCCATGGTCTCGAACATCGGGATTTCGATCGCCTGACCTTCGCCGGTACGGTCGCGATGGATCAGGGCGGCGAGGATCGCATGGGTGGCATTCAGGCCGACGATGCGGTCGGCCATCGTGGCCGGCGAGTAGCGCGGTTCGCCGGTGATCTTGCCGGTCAGCGCCGGCAACGCCGTCAATCCCTGGATCAGATCGTCATAGGCGGGCCGTCCGGCATAGGGGCCGGTCTCGCCGAAGCCGTGCAGGCTCGCATAGACCAGCCGCGGATTGATCGCGAGCAGGTCATCGGCGCCGAGCTTGAGCCGCGCCATTGCGGCCGGCCGGACGTTGTGGACGAAAACATCGGCTGTCGATGCCAGGCGCAACAGCGCCTCACGCCCGCTCGGCGTCTTCAGATCGAGCACGATGGAGCGCTTGTTGCGGTTGCCCTGCAGGTACATCGCGCCCATTCCGGGATGGCGCATCGGCGCGGCATGGCGCATGACGTCGCCGTCGGGGCTTTCGACCTTGATCACGTCGGCGCCGTAGTCGCCAAGGATCATGGTCGCGTAGGGCCCCATCATGACGCTGGTGAGATCGATCACCTTGAAGCCGGCGAGGGGACCCGCCGGCTTCGCCGCGCCGGCTTGAGCGCGGCGGGTCAACGGCCTGCAGCCAAAGCTTCGGTGAAGGCCTTGAACACCTCGGTGCCCGGCTTGCCGCGCTTGTTGATGTCCTTCACCCAGTCCTCGGCGACGGCCTTGAAGGCGGTGTCGAACTGTTTCTTGTCATCAGCGCCGAAGTTGATGACCTTCATGCCCTGCGACTTGATCTTCTCGGTTGCGGCCTTCTCGCCGTCCTCGAAGCGCTTGCAGCCTTCGCGCGTGGTCTGTTCGCCGGCGTCAACCAGTGCTTTGCGGACGTTCTCAGGCAACGAGCGGAACTTGGCTTCGCCCATCGAATAGGTGAAGATCGCGGTGCCGAAGTTGAGCCCTTCGGTGCCGGATTTCAGGATCTTGCCGAAATCGTAGGACACCGAGCTCTGGTAGGAGAAGATCAAGCCGTCGAGCGTGCCGCGGGTGAGCGATTCATAGATCTCAGGCGCTGCCATCCGCACCGGAACGGCGCCGATCGAGCGCGTCATCAGGTCCATCGCGCCGCCGGTGGTGCGGATCTTCAGGCCCTCCAGGTCCTTTGCGGTCTTGATCTCGCGGCTGTTGGCGAGCTGGATCTGATAGGCAGGCAACGCGATCGTCACCAGCGGGCGGAGCTGGTTCGGCGCGAATTCCTTGGTCTCCAGGATGCCGCCATTGTGGGAGACCTTGTAGAATGCGATCGACCCCTGGCATTCCGTCTCGAAGATGCCGGGCAGCTCGGCGACCGCGGTCAGCGGATATTTATCTGATGAATAGGACGGCACCACATAGGAAACGTCAGCGACGCCGGCGACGGTGAGCTGCGCCATGTCCTTGGCCTTGCCGAGCTGCTCCGCGGGGAAGTGCTGGAAGGTGACCTGGCCGTTGGTCATCTTGGTCACAAGCTCGGAGTACGGCTTGCCCACGAGCTCATGGATGACGTGGCCGTTGGGAAGACTGTCGGCGAGGCGCAGCGTGATCTTTTCTTGAGCGAGGCTTGGAGACGTCGCGGCGGCGATCGTCAGTGCAGCAAGGACGAAGCGTCTCTGCAGACGAACCTTCATTTTGTTTCCTCTCCTTTTGTTGTGTCAGTAGCCCATCTTCATCGGCAGCCACAGGATGATCATCGGCCAGATCACCAGGATCGCGATCGCGATCAGATGGGCGATGAAATGCGGCAAGACGCCGTGAAACACCTCGGCGACCGGCCGTCCCGAATAGCGGGCCACGACGAAACAGTTCAGCCCGACCGGCGGCGTGATCATGCCAACCTCGGCGGTGACGATCTTGATGACGCCGAACCAGAGCGGATCGTAGCCGAGCGACTTGATCAGCGGCAGCACGATCGGCACCGTCAGGACCAGGATCGCGATCTGGTCCATAAAGGAGCCGAGCACGATATAGCCGAACAGGATGATGGTGAGGATCAGCCAGGGCGGCACCTGCAGGCCGCCGACCCAGGCGACCAAATTCTGCGTCACCTGCGTCAGCGTAAAGAAATAGCCGAAGATCGAGGCGCCAAACAGGATCATCGCGATCATGCAGGTGCCGTGCGCCGAGCGCAGCAGCGCGGCCCGCAGGCTCTTCCAGTTGATCTTGCCCTTCCAGAGCGCGAGGACGAAAGCGCCGAAGGCGCCGAGCGCGGAAGCTTCAGTCGGCGTGGCGACGCCGGTATAGATCACGCCCGTCACCATGCCGAACAGCAGTAGCATCGGGCCGACCACCCGCAGCATGCGGAATTTTTCCGCGAGCGAGACTGATGGCGCTGACGGCGCGCGCGACGGATCCTGCCAAGCCAGGAACCACACCGTCGCCATGATGGTGAAGGTGACGAGGATCCCGGGGATCACGCCGCCGATCAGGAGTGCGCCGATATTCACTTCCGCGAGCAGGCCGTAGATCACCAGCGCCACCGACGGCGGAATCAGCATCGCGAGCGTGCCCGAGATCGCCACCACACCGGCGGCCATCTTCGGCTCGTATCCCTGCTTCAGCATTGCGGGCAGGCTGGTTGCCGACAGCGTCGCGGCGGATGCTGTGCTGGTGCCGCAGATCGCGCCGAAGCCGGCGCCGGCGAGCGCGGTCGCCATGCCGAGCCCGCCTGGAACCCGTCCGACCCAGGCGGCGGTCGCCTTGAACAGATCGTCGGCGATGCCGCTGACCAGCACGAATTCCGCCATCAACAGGAACATCGGGATGGTGATGAGTTCATAGGACGTCACCGCCGATAGCGGCGCCGTCTGCAGGATGCCCGACAGCATCGGCATGCCGCCGATCAGATAGAGGCCGAGCACGCCCGAGCCGGCCATGGCAAAGCCAACCGGCGTGCCGATCGCGAGCAGCACGAACAGCACGACCATCGCAAGGGTCGGGATCATTCGAAAGTCTCCCCCGTCGTGTGCGATGACGGCAGCGCGATCAGGGCGCGGCCGGTGGCCAGCGAGAGGAGGTGACCGATCAGGTGCAGCGCAAGGCGCAGCGTGATCAGCCCGGCCCCGAACGGAACGAGCGCGATCGATGGCCACATCGGCCACGGAATGGCGCCTGCCATGACGTCGGCTGACTGGAAGCTGTCGACGGCACGCAGGAAGCCGAGATAGGCGATCAGGGAAAACACGACGATGCCGACGATGCAGGTGACGATCTCGGAGACGCGGATCATCGCCGGCGAAAACTTCTGCTGCAGGATATCGACGCTGACATGGGCGTGGCTGGCATAGGCTTCCGACAGCACCAGGAAGAAGATGCCCGCCATCAGATAGAGCGAGATCAGGTCATAGGCCCAGGAGAAGGGCTTGTTGAACGCGTAGCGCATGATGACATCGCCGAACACGATGATCATGATGGCGAACATGAACACCGCCGCCACGGTGGAGGCGATCTTCTCGATCGTCCCCAGTGTCTTCAATATTCCGTCGAGCAAAATTAGCTCCCCGAGTTCACTTGGCCGGAATGGCCGCCACTGCCGCGTCGAACTCCTTCAGGGCGTCGCTGCCGCGCTTGCCGCGCGCGTCGAGGCCTTCCGACCAGGTCTTGGCGACGCCCTTCATGAGGTCCTTGAATTTCGCATTGGCGTCAGGTGACAAGGTCTCGAACTTGACGCCTGTGGCTTCCATCGATTTCTTGGTCTCGTCGTCTGATTTCTGGACCTGCTGGCAGGCGGAGGGAATGATCTCCTCGGCGACATCGACCATCGCCTTTTGCACCTCGGGCGACAGCTTCTTCCAGACGGTTTCGCTGATCGAATAGGCGACGATGAAACTGGCAAAGCCTATTCCGTCGGTCGAGTATTTCACGAGCTTGTCGGCGCCATAGGCGACCACGCTTTCTAGCGGGAACAACAGCCCGTCCATGGTGCCCCGCGACAGCGATTCATAGGCATCGGGCGCTGCCATGCGCACCGGCACGGCGCCAATCGCGCGCAGCGTAAGATCCTGCGCACCGCCGGTGGAACGCAGTTTCAAGCCGGCGACGTCGCCGACATCCTTGACCGGCTGCTTGACGGTGAAAATGCGATATTGCGGCAGGCTGACCGCAAGCAGCAGGCGGATATTGTTGGAGGTATAATCCTGCTGCGCAATGACGCCGTTCCGCGCGAGCTTCCAATAGGCCAGCGTCCCCTGGCAGGAGTGCTCGAACGCGCCCGGCAGCATCGCGACTTCGGACACGGGCATCTTGTCCGAGACATAGGAAGGCGCGACATAGCCAATGTCGGCAACACCGGTCTGCGTCAGCTTCAGCATGTCGGCGGCCTTGCCGAGCTGCTGCGCCGGATAGTGGTCGAAGGTCACCGCGTTGTTGGTGCGCTTCTTGACCTCCTCCATCCAGGGCTCGAGGACGAGCTTGACGAGATAGTGGCCCTTCGGAAACGAATCCGCCACCCGCAGGTGAAGCGGTTCGGCGGCCTGCGCCAGAACTGTCGATGCAGCCAAAAAAGCGCAGCCGACAAGGGTCCGCCCGATCGCGACCATGTATCCTCCCTGGGACGTATTGTTGTTGGAGCTAGCTGCGCATAAACGAAATTGATCGTCAAGAACGGCGCGAAAGCTGAAGCAGCAAAGCGCCACAACCGGAAAGCGCGGCTTGCGCGGGCGCGAATTGACTTTGGCGGATGATCGGCTGCAAATGCGCCGAACCAATATCGTGAGGAACACACCATGGTTGACGCGCTGATCATCGATGCATGCAGGACGCCGCGAGGCATCGGCAAGGCAGGCAAGGGCGCGCTGTCAGGCATCCATCCGCAGCAGCTCGGCGCCACCGTGCTGCGCGCGCTGGCCGATCGCACCGGCATCGATACCGCAGATGTCGACGACATCATCTGGGGCACCAGTTCCCAGCGCGGCGCGCAGAGCGGCGATCTCGGCCGCATGTCGGCGCTCGATGCCGGCTACGACGTGAAGGCGAGCGGCGTCACGCTCGATCGCTTCTGCGGTTCCGGCATCACCAGCGTCAACATGGCCGCCGCTTCGATCATGTCCGGCTCCGAGGATCTGGTGATCGCCGGCGGCACCGAGGTGATGTCGATGGAGGGACGGCGCGGCGAGGGGCCATTCATGATGGACGCCGGCAATCTCCGCCTGCGCGCAAGGCATCCGCAATCGCACCAGGGTGTTTGCGCCGACGCGGTGGCGACGCTCGAGGGCATCACGCGGCAGGATGTCGATGCGCTCGGGCTGGAGAGCCAGAAGCGGGCGGCGGCCGCGATCAAGAGCGGCCATTTCGACAAGAGCCTGGTTCCAGTCTATCGCGAGGATGGCACGCTCGCGCTCGACAAGGAGGAATACCCGCGGCCGCAGACCACGCTGGAGGGGCTCGCAGCGCTGAAGCCGGCTTTCACCGCGATCGCCGATTACGCGCTCGACGACAAGGGTACGACCTATCGCAAGCTGATCCTGGAAAAGTATCCCGATCTCGACATCGACTTTGTCCATCACGCGGGAAATTCGTCCGGCGTGGTCGATGGCTCAGCGGCGATCCTGCTGGCGTCGCCCGACTACGCCAGGAAGCACGGCCTGAAGCCGCGAGCGCGCGTGGTCGCGATGGCCAATATGGGGGACTCGCCGACCCTGATGCTGAACGCGCCAGTGCCGGCGGCGCGCAAGGTGCTGGCCAAGGCCGGACTGACGCTTGACGATATCGACCTGTTCGAGATCAACGAAGCCTTTGCCGTGGTCGCGGAGAAGTTTATCCGCGATCTCAAGCTGGATCGCGAGAAGGTCAACGTCAATGGCGGCGCCATCGCGCTCGGTCATCCCATCGGCGCCACCGGCTCGATCCTGATCGGCACGGTGCTGGATGAATTGGAGCGGCGTGACCTCAAGCGTGGTCTGGTGACGATGTGTGCCGCCGGCGGCATGGCGCCTGCGATCATCATCGAGCGGGTGTGAGGTTCAAGCGGCGGGAAACCTAAGCTCGAAGGTCACGCCTTCACTGGTCGGCAGCAGTCGGATCGAGCCGCCGTGACTTGTCATCACGGCGCGCACGATCGCAAGCCCCATCCCGGTGCCGCCGGCATCGCGGCGGGTGGTGAAGAAGGCGTCGAAGATCCGTTCGCGGTTGGCTTCCGAGATCGGATCACCATCATTGCCCACGACCAGCCTGACGGCCGCATGCTCGTCCACGGCGTCGAGCCGTATATTCCTGGCGTTGTGCCGCACGGCGTTGTCGGCAAGGTGTGAGAGGACGATCAGCGCCTTTTCGCCGGATATCCCGATCGGCCGGGCGAGACTGCCGGCCGCCGTGACAACGCAAGCCGGGAACCGGCCCTTGAGATCACTGATCACGGACGCGAGTTCGGTGCGCTCGTTCTGCGGCACGGTTTCGGCGCGCGCCAGTTCGCGCAAGCGCTGGGCCATCGCTTCGAGGCGCTCGGTATCGCCGAGAATGTTCGACACGAAGGTCTTCTGCTCGGAACGGGTCAGGCCGTCCGATTTGTCGTCCAGAGAATCCAAGAGCAGCTCCGCCGCGCCCTTGATCGAGGTGAGCGGCGATTTCAGCTCGTGCGTGAGATGTGCCGAGAACGTCGCGATGTAGTCCGAACGCCGCGCCAATTGTTCGGCCATGCCGAAGAAGCTATGCGAGAGCTGTGCGAATTCGCGCGTGCCGTAGTGCCGCAACGGACGGAACGCGGTGCGATCGCCTTTGCCGATGCGCGCGGCGCGGCCGATCAGTTCGTGCATGGGCTGGGTGATGGTGCGAGAGAAAAACAGCCCGATCGCCATCGTCGCTAGGATTACGGCGAGGGCGGCAAGCAGGAACTTGACGCGTTCCTGATAGAGATGGTCGAAAATGTTGCTCGGGGTCCGGGTCGTATAGATCACGCCGGCCACGCGGTTGTTGACGATCACCGGCATCGCGGAAAACACGTGCACGCCGACGCCGCGGCTGATGGAATAGATCGGCGGCGGGGGCTTGTCCGGCACGCGGATTCGCAGCGCGGCGCGATATTCGCCATGGAGCGCCGCGGCGATTTCCTCGATATGGGCGAGCGATTGTCCGACTTCCTGACGTCCCGCGATCACGACGCCTTGCGGATCGAGGATCCTGAATCCGGCAAGCGTTACCTTCTGCGTCTCGCGGACGATCGGCAGCAGTCGCGCGCCGATCTCGACATAGGCCTGGTCGGCCGGTGCGCCCGCGGGCAGGGCGGCGGGCCGCCGCCGCAACAGATCATTGCCGGTGAGATCGAGCGCGGGCCGGATCGGCGTAACCTGATCGCCAGGATCGGGCAAGACGCCGGGCGGGATCTCGGCGCCGAGCGGAATCCCGTTGGTGAGCTGCGCCTGTACCTCCTGCGCGAAGATCGCCGCCAGCACGCGGCTCTGCGCGATCAGCTCGGCCTGGGTCTGGCGAATCAGCTGGTTGTCATAGAGGCGGAAGAAGAACAGGCCGACCAGGGGCAATATGGCGACGGTCGCCAGCACGGTGAAGATGACCAGGCCGAGCGATGGCCGCCATTTGTCAGGCGCATTCGGACCGCTCATGCCTGCGGCTCGCATCGCCCGAGCTTGAAGCCGACGCCGTGAATGGTCTCGATGACGTTGTCGCAGTTCAGCGCGGCAAGCTTGGCGCGGATGTTGCGGATGTGGCTGTCGATGGTGCGGTCGGACACCTGGACGTTGAGCTGGTAGGACGCGCGCATGAGCTGCTCGCGGTTGAAGACGGCCGTCGGCCGCGTCAGGAAGGCACGCAGGATTCCGAACTCGATTGCCGTCAGCCGGAGCGGTATCCCGGCAAACAACGCGACGTGCTGCTCGGGATCGACGGACAGTCTGCCTTGCGTGAGAACCGTGTTGCCGGCTTTGGCATCGCCGCCGCGAGGGTTCATGCGCCGCAGGATGACGTTGACGCGGGCGACGAGCTCGCGCGGGCTGAACGGTTTTGTCACGTAGTCGTCGCCGCCGATCTCGAGGCCCAGCACGCGGTCGATCTCATCGTCGCGCGCCGACAGGAACAAGATAGGTACGTCGGAAGTCTTTCGTACTTCCCGGCAGACGTCGAGCCCGTCCAGCTCTGGCATCCCGATGTCGAGCACGATCAGGTCAGGCCGGTCGCTTGCAAATCGGGCGAGCGCCTCCTTGCCGTCGCGCGCCTCGACCACGTTCATGCCGGCTTTCTTGAGGGCGACGCGGATGACCTCGCGGATGTGCAGGTCGTCGTCGACGATAAGAATACGGTGCGTCAAACGTCCCTCCAGCCCGCTCGTCAACCCGTGACTTTGTTCTTCTGTTCGCCGTCGAGATAGCGTTGCAGGCGCCAGCTTCGAAAACCCCAGGAACGCCAGGACGCAATGTCCTGCCGCTGCTGTTCTACAAGCGAATCCCGACGGGAAACAAGGCACGGATCGCTCGTGCGGAGCTGGAGGACCTTCTCGATCGCGGGCAGCGCCTGCGGCCCGAGCTGAGCCAGGTAGTTTGTATCGACCTGCAGGCCCTTGCCGGACGCGTCCCGGCTGTGGGTGACATTGTAGTCGGCAATGATCGCAGCGAAGTTGACGAGCGAGGAGAGATAGAGCACGGCCGTCAACGTGACCAGGTTTGCCGCTATCAGCCAGGCGTTGGAACGGTCCAGCATGATGCGGGCGACGATCAATAGAAGCCCGGCGGCGACCAGCAGCATCCAGATGAAAGCAGCCACGCGCCAATAGGTCAGAAGATAGATCTGCACATAGAGGTCGAGCCGGTAGATGGCGGAAGCGACCAGCAGGACGTTCTGCGCCACCCATAAATAGACCAGGGGTCTTATGACCTTGGACCCTTCGGCGGGACCACCAGGCCGAATTGCGACGAGAACGAAGCCCGCTGCCAGCAGGGCCGTGACGATCAGGGGATAGGCGCCGCGATGGGCATATGAGGCATAGGTGACGCCGGCCGGGAGCGCCGCATTGCCCCAGAGATAGACCGCGTCCAGGATCGTCTGAACCGCGAACAGCAGATTGAACAGGATCAGCGAGCGCAGGATGGTTGGTGCGCCGAGGAAATCGACGACATCGGAAGATGTATCCGCGGCCGGCGTGGGGGATTCGGCCGCGGCAGCGACCGAGCCAGATTTGCGGCGCCACCTGACATGGATGAACGGCCAGACGAGGGATATCGCCACGATCCAGAACAGCGCCCGTCCGACGTTTAGATCCGAAGCAGCGTTGCTGGGGTTGATCAGGCCGATCCATATTTCGAGCACAGGGTTGGCGGCGACAAACAACGCGACGAAAACTGTTCCAAGCAATGCGGGCACGAACCACAGGATGAGGCCGCTGGTCAGCGCCGGCAGATTGAACATCCCGAGCGCGTCCACAAAGAACCTGAAAGGATTGACCAGGAAGAGGTCGCAAAGCGCCGCCGCTCGTTCGCCAAGGCCGGCGAGACCAGGGTTGGTCGTGAGCAAG
The DNA here is from genome assembly GCF_059512385.1 of Bradyrhizobium sp. Crot121. Classification (NCBI taxonomy): domain Bacteria; kingdom Pseudomonadati; phylum Pseudomonadota; class Alphaproteobacteria; order Hyphomicrobiales; family Nitrobacteraceae; genus Bradyrhizobium; species Bradyrhizobium sp. Crot121. The sequence continues at coordinate 42,913 of NZ_JCAMOR010000024.1, forward strand.
AGGGCCGCTCCGAGCGCGAGCAAGATGATCGCAAGTGATGCCGCATTGACTTCCTCCACGGTCGGGACGAGGCCGGCGATCACGAGGAGGCCGCCGAGCATCACTCGACGCCTGTCCAGTTTGGCGATGTTGGCAAGCAGCGAACCGCAGGCCAGCGCAACAGCGAAGACAGTAACCGATATTCCGACTTGCTCGCCGTAGAACAGCAAGTCGGCAAGCGCAGCCAGCGCGACCGCGATCGCGAGCTTGGCTGGCAGCGACAAGCTTTGGACGGGTCGGATATCGGCGGCGGGCGAAGCGAGACTTGTCATGTCAATTCCTTTGCGGATGTCGAACGCGGCGGACCTTGAACTGACGTTGTGCAAATCTCGAAATGGTCGTCTGCACGACTTCAGGAGTTTTGTGCAGTTTCCGTGCAGACGTGATTAAGTGCTCGCGAAGCGTGTGTGCATTTGATAGGGGCGGGGTCTGTTGTTTCACACGCGGCGTCGCCAACCATGAAATTTCGAAATCGTGTCGTTATCATCGGGCTCTGGTTCGCCGGGTTGGTGTTCGCCCTTGTCGCCGCCAACAAGAACGAGCCCTATCTCGCCGTGCTGCGCGGAACGGGAAACATCGTGCTCGTGGTCACGAGCAGCGTGGTGGTCCTTGTCCTGCTGCTTCGCGGCTCCTGGCGGCGAGGGTTTTCGCGAAGATTGCTGGTCCTGTTGTGGTGCCTGCCGCCGCTTCTGATGCTGGGCGCGCATCTTACGTTCGAGCTGCGCAAGCGCGAGGTGTTGCAGGTCGATACTGCGCAGGTGCGCAGCCTTGGGCCGCACTTCATGGTCGGCTATTCGTCGGTCTCAGCGGTGACAGTGCTGGCGGAGAAGGGGTTGATCGGCGGCATCTATGTCAGCAAGCACAATCTGCGGCGAAAGTCGGCGGAGGCGTTGAAAGCCGAGATCGCAGCCCTTCAGGACAAGCGGCGCGCCGCTGGGCTGCCGCCCTTGATCGTCGCAGCCGACCAGGAAGGTGGCATCGTTTCTCATCTGTCGCCACCACTGACCAAGCTGCCGGCGCTGGCTACGTTGGTGGAAATGACGCTGGACCTACGGAAGGCGAAGGCCGAAGAATTCGGCCGCATTCACGGACAGGAATTGGCAGCGCTCGGGGTCAATCTCAATTTTGCCCCGGTGCTCGACCTGCGGCCCGAGGCTGGGCTTAATCGATTTGATTTCAATACGCTGATCGGCCGTCGCGCAATCTCAGCCGATCCCGCCATCGTCGGCGAGATCGCGCAGGCGTATGTTCACGGCCTCGAGGCGTTCGGCGTCGGGGCAACCGTCAAGCATTTTCCCGGGCTGGGCCGCGTCCGCGCCGATACCCATCACTTCAGCGCGGAACTCGGAACATCAGCGGACGAATTGGAAGCGTCCGACTGGCGTCCGTTCCGGGAGGTGCCGGCGAACTCAAAAGCGCAGCTCATGGTCGGCCATGTGACTCTCACCGCGATCGACCCGGATCATGCGGCCTCGCACTCAAAGCGCGTCGTCGACGGGATCATTCGAAACAAATGGAGTTATCAGGGCATCGTGATGACGGATGACCTGGTGATGGGAGCGATCTACCAGCACAGTGTCTGCGATGCCGTCGTCGAGGCGCTGAATGCCGGCGTCGACATGCTCCTGGTCGCATTCGACGGCGCGCAGTTCTATCGCATCTTTGCCTGCGCGCTGGACGCGTCCCGACAGGGAAAGCTGGACCCGGCCATGCTGCGCCAAAGCGAGGCGCGCTTGAGACGCGCATTTCCAGGAGATTGAGGGCGCTCGTGGGGCGCGGGCGACGCGGATGCTCGGAACAAGCCCAGATGCTGCGAGAGCAAACTGCGCCGCCTTTTTTCAAAAATGAACGATCGAGCCGCTGATCGCCGCGGGGCGGTTGAAATTTGATCGGACAATCCCGGGATGAACCTCTAAAGTCAGTGTATCAGTCTTCCTGTCGGGACCCCGGCGCCGTTGCCTTGATTCCGACCAAGCCGATCTCGTCCGCCGAAGTGTCGTTCCAAGACCCCGCTGTAGCAACAACACGGTCACGGCTTCGCGATGAACATCTTCGATCCGCAAGGTCCGATCGCCGCTGCCCAGAAGACAATTCTGATCGACTCGGTCGGGATCATGCTGGCGATCGTCCTGCCGACGATCGCGGCAATCTTTGCCTTTGCATTCTGGTTTCGCGAGTCCAATCCACGGGCGACCTATCAGCCCCATTGGGCTTATTCCGGCCGCCTCGAGCTCGTGGTGTGGTCGATCCCGACGCTGACGATCATCCTGCTTGGCGGGGTGGCGTGGATTGGATCGCATCAGCTCGATCCCGCCCGGCCCATCGATGGGACCGGCGCGCCGGTCCGCATCCAGGTCGTGTCGCTCGATTGGAAGTGGCTCTTCATCTATCCGGACCAGGGCATCGCAACGGTCAACACGCTGACGGTACCGGTCGGCTCTCCCCTTGATCTTGAGTTGACCTCCGGCAGCGTGATGAACGCGTTCTTCATCCCGCAGCTTGGCAGCATGATCTATACGATGAACGGGATGGTGACGCGGTTGAAGCTGCGCGCCGACAATCAGGGTACCCTTCAGGGCCTGTCGTCTCATTTCAGCGGGGATGGCTTTCCCAATATGATGTTCGACGTTCAGGTCGTACCGCAACTCGAGTTTCCTGATTGGGTGGAACGCACCGCCCGGACCAATCGTGTCTTGAATGCGGAGAGCTATGGAAAGCTCGCCCAGCAGTCAGTCGAGACCGTGACATCGACCTATCGGCTCGAGGATCCGCGGCTGTTCAACGCCATCGTGACCCAGGAGATACCCCCGGGGCCGGGACCGAAGCTGACGTCAGAAAGCGCGCAGTCGCATATCGGAGGCCAAGATGTTCGGTAAGCTGAACTGGTCCGCGATTCCGATCGATCAGCCGATTCCGATGATCGCCTCGGGCGTCGTCGCGCTCGTCATCCTCGGGGTCCTGGTCTGGGTCGTCCTTGCCGGCCACCTGCCATATCTCTGGCGCGAATGGATCACCAGCGTCGATCACAAGCGGATCGGTGTGATGTATACCTTGCTCGCCATGGTCATGCTGCTGCGCGGTTTCTCCGACGCTATCATGATGCGATCGCAGCAGGCAGTTGCCTTCCAGTCGCAAGGCTATCTGCCGCCGGAGCACTACAACCAGATATTCTCCGCGCACGGCACCATCATGATCTTCTTCGTGGCGATGCCGTTCGTGATCGGGCTGATGAATCTGGTGGTGCCGCTGCAGCTCGGCGTGCGGGACGTGGCGTTTCCGACCTTGAATTCCGTCGGCTTCTGGCTCACCGCAACAGGCGCGCTGCTGGTCAACATCTCGCTCGTGGTGGGCGAGTTCGCGCGCACCGGATGGCTGCCTTATCCGCCGCTGTCCGGACTCACTTATTCGCCGGGTGTCGGCGTCGACTATTATCTCTGGGCGCTTCAGATCTCCGGCGTCGGCACGCTGGTTGCCGGCATCAATCTCGTTACCACGGTGCTGAAGCTGCGCACCAGGGGCATGACCTATTTGCGGATGCCAATGTTCTGCTGGACCACGCTCGCCTCGAGTTTGTTGATCGTGGCGGCGTTTCCGATCCTGACAGCAACGCTGGCGATGCTGATTCTCGACCGTTATTTCGGCTTCCATTTCTTCACCAATGAGGCCGGCGGCAACGTGATGATGTTCATGAACCTGATCTGGGCGTGGGGTCACCCCGAGGTCTACATCCTTGTGCTGCCCGCGTTCGGAATCTTCTCCGAGGTGGTCTCGACGTTTTCGGGCAAGCCGCTGTTCGGCTATCGGTCTATGGTGCTCGCAACCATGGCGATCTGCGTCATCTCCTTCATGGTGTGGCTGCACCATTTCTTCACCATGGGGGCCGGTCCCTATGTCAATGCGATCTTCGGGATCGCCAGTATGATCATCGCGGTGCCGACCGGCGTGAAGATCTACAACTGGCTGTTCACGATGTATGGTGGACGGGTGCGGTTCGACACGCCGATGCTGTGGGCGATCGGCTTCATGGTGACGTTCATCCTCGGTGGCCTCACTGGCGTGCTGGTCGCCGTGCCGCCGGCCGATTTCCTGCTTCACAACAGCCTGTTCCTGGTCGCTCACTTTCACAATGTGATCATCGGCGGCGTGCTGTTCGGCGCTTTCGCGGGCTATGCCTACTGGTTTCCAAAGGCGTTCGGCTTCCGCCTGCATGAGGGGCTCGGCAAAGCGGCGTTCTGGTGCTGGCTGATCGGGTTCTACGTTGCGTTCATGCCGCTCTATGCGCTCGGCTTTCTCGGCATGACCCGGCGAATGCAGCACTACGACGTCGCGGAATGGCGGCCGTGGCTCCTGGTCGCGGCCGCCGGCGCCGTCATTATCCTGATCGGAATCATCTTCCAGATAATGCAGCTCACCGTCAGCATTCGTCATCGCGAAGAGCTGCGTGACCGCACCGGCGATCCCTGGGATGGGCGATCGCTGGAATGGGCAACGGCCTCGCCGCCGCCGGCATTCAATTTCGCAATTTCACCTGATGTGACCGGAGAGGATGCCTACTGGTCATTGAAGGCGCATGCCAAGCAGCAGGGCCTCGAGAAGCGCGAGCTCGACTACAAGGATATCGAGATGCCGCGCAATTCCCCGACCGGCTTCGTGTGCGCTTTCTTCGCGACCATCATGGGCTTTGCGTTGATCTGGCACATCTGGTGGATGGTCGCGGCCGGTGCGATCGGCGCCTTCGCGACCTTCGTCGCATTCGCATGGCGGGACCATGACGAATACATCATCCCGGCGAAGGAAGTGGCGCGCATCGACCGCGCCAATATCGAAGAGCGGCGCGCCCTGACCAGCCTGGCGGGAGCCTGAGCCATGGCCGACACGACGCTGGCATATGCTCAAGCCGATCCGCACCGTCTGCGCGGGATCGCGCATGCCGCGGTCGCGCACACGGGACCGGCACCGAAGCGGATCGTCACAGGCTTCGGCTTCTGGATATTCCTGCTCAGCGACATCGTCATGTTCTCGTGCTTCTTCGCGACCTATGCGGTCCTGGTTGACCAGACCGCAGGGGGGCCGAAGGGAGCCGAACTGTTCGATCTCAGAAGAGTCGCGATCGAGACCGTCTTGCTGTTGCTGTCGAGTTTCACCTGCGGGCTCGCCAACATCGCGGCTGACGTCCGAAACAAGCTCTGGTTCCAGGTGGGCATGGCGGCAACCTGCGTCCTCGGGCTCGCCTTTCTCTACCTTGAGGGACGGGAGTTTGCGGACCTGGTCGCACGCGGCGCGGGGCCGACGCGCAGCGCGTTTCTGACCGCCTTCTTCAGTCTGGTCGGTTGCCATGGCCTGCATGTCTCTGCCGGCATCCTCTGGCTGCTGACGATGATGGCGCAAGTGGTCGCCAAGGGCTTTCGGGCCGACATTGGGCGACGCATCATGTGCTTTGCGCTGTTCTGGCACGCGCTCGATATCATCTGGGTCGCGGTATTTTCGGTGGTCTATCTGCTCGGGAGCAAGCCATGAGCGATCAAGCTTCGGAACAGCACCGCATCGATCTGGCACCTGGCGATGAAGGCGAGGGCGGCGTCGGCCTGCGCGTACTCGGCTATGTCACCGGCCTTGGCCTTGCGCTCCTGTTGACGGCGACCTCGTTCTTCGTTGCCGGTACTGACCTCGTCTGGCAGCCGAGCATTCCCGTTGCCATCATCGTGCTGGCGATCGCCCAGATGGGCGTGCATCTGGTCTTCTTCCTTCACCTCACGACCGGTCCTGACAACACCAATAACGTGATGGCGCTTGCCTTCGGCGTGCTCATCGTCTTCCTGGTGATTGGCGGCTCGCTATGGATCATGGCGAACCTCAATCAGAACATGATGCCGATGGACCAGATCATGCAGATGCAGCGCTAGCGCCGCACGCCTCCATGAAGCTGCATCAGGATCGCACGCCGACCGCGGATTTGTGGTCCTGCCGCTTGGACCAGGACGCGTAATAGGCGATGCAGGTCATGCCGAGAATGCCGGCGGCGCTGACCAGCACCTGCATCGCCAGCGACTTGGGGCCTGTGATCAGAACCAGGTGCCCGGCAAATGAAAGGAAGATGCCGGAGCAGAACACCGCCAGCCATTCCTCGCCGCATTTGATGAGGGGCTGCACCGCCTGCAATTGGAGTCCGTACCAGTCGCGAGGTATCAGCATGGTGAAAAAGAACGCCATTGCGAGCAGGTGCAGCACCCGATAGGGAGCGAGGTTCGCCTTGTCGTTGGGCGGAAAGGCATCGAGCACCGAACTGGGTATCATTTCCGCCAGCGCAGGTGATTTCCCGGCCGACATGATCGTCAGGGCGACGAGCAGGTAGATCAACGCGGTGACGCGCAAGGCCGGAAGCTTCTGCATCGCGCGAACCAGGTGTGCATCTCCTGCGCCACCGACCGCGAACCAAGCGCCCAGCACGAACAGCAATTGCCAGCAGAACGGATTGAGATACCAGCCCCCCTCCGGAAAGGCGGTCAGATTCCAGTCGAAGTGCCGCGCCGACAGATAGAGTGCAAAGGATCCAAGCATGGTCAGGCGCGGCCAGCGCATCATGCCGAACAGCACGGCGGGAAGGAACGCCATGAGGACGATGAAGAGCTGCAATACGTCCAGGTTGAGCGGCTTGGCCTGCAGCAGCAAGCCGCGGACGATTACGCGAATCGGGTGCTCGATGAAGTCGGTGATGTTGAATTCGGCGAAGAGATCGGGCGCGGCGGATTGGGCCGCGACATATCCGATCAGGTCGACGTAGACGACGAACAGCACCACATAGGCTGCGTAGAGCTGCCATACCCGCTTGAGCACACGGGTCGCTCCCACGACGAAGCCACGTTCCACAACGATCTTCCCGTACATGATCGCAGCGGCATAGCCGATCACAAATACAAACAGCTCGGTCGCCCCGCTGAATCCAAAGTTCCGCAAGGTCAACGCACTGACGGCGTTGTGCGGAATATGATCCAGGAACAGGGACCAGGTCGCGATGCCGAGCAGAAGGAATATGCGTAGATCGCCGTCGCGCGCCGCGATCTCAGCCTTCACATATGGATTCATTGAGAGCAAGACTTCACAAATTCGGAGCAGCGAATCGCGAATCCATCGCACCCCGCCGCTACTCCGAATAGCCGTTTGGCCGAAGATATTTGATCTGCAGCTGACGAATTAAAGCCGCGGACGATCACGTTTTCGAAATTGGAATGTGATTCATCGCGATTCATGTGAAGGGCCGATCATGCTTGCTCGTGCTTGCGCAGATCGCGGCGATGGTCGAAGGTGCTCGCCTGCAGGTCGGCTTCGGTCGCGCTGATGTCGGGGAGGGCGGCCTCGGCGAGGATATCGGCGGTCACGTCCTCGACAACCGAATCGGAGATTTCGTGGATGAAGCTGATATTCCTGTATTCGCCCGATACAACCCGCGCGATGACCTCGCGCCTTGTGATTTCGGGATCAACGACGGCCTCGCGGCCGCGCCGGCCGTAATCGATCATCACGACGAAATACTGCATGTCGGCCAAATCGGCCACCTCTCTCGACAGGAGTCGATGGCGACATAATTTCCGAAAATCGGAAATTTGTCAAGTGTAATTTCTGAAAATCAGAAATCGGGCGATCTATTTCTCCGGCGTCCGAGGCCCCTGCGTCTTGGCGGCTTTGCGGGACCGTGCGGCCGCCTTGCTGCGCAGTCGCTCGATCTGGCCTCGCGGCAGGGTCACGCAGATTTCGCCGATCCATTCGAGCTTCACCCCGTTGATCGGCTTGGCGTTGAAGCTCGTGAGGTTGACCACCGTCGGCGACTTTCCGCGCTCGATCGTCTTCAGATAGCGCTCGCCGGTCTTCAGGCGAACGGCAGCCTCTTCGCCATAGAAGCTCGAGAGCGGATGTCGCTGCTCGCGATAGACGACAATGATGTCGCCATTCTCGTATTTCGGCAGCATGGAATCGCCCGATACTTCGAATGCGATGATTTCTTCTGCGATCGGGAAGGGTAACTCGACTTCACCGAGCCCCTCGGGCGGCACCTGCTCATATTCCGGCTCGATCGACGCGCCGGCACCGACACGCCCCATGACCGGAACCGAGTTGAGCTCGAGATATTCCATGATCGGTGCAATCTCGGACGCCTTGATCAGGCGTATCCCGGAGAGGATTTCGGAAACAGCGCCGGGGCGAACACCCATCGCCTGCGCGAGCCCACCCTTGGTCTTGCCTGGCTTCCTCAGGCCCCGCTCGATCAATCTGGCGTCCAGCATGGCGTATCCTTCTTTCGAATCCCCAGAAAGCGTAGCAATTCTGATAATCAGAAATCAAGCTTGACTTTATTTCGGAATATCAGAAATTGGCGGGTGAGGCGTCGGGCGCCGAAGGGAAGGACAAGAATCAACAATGGAAGTGACAGGCTGGGCGCCCGAACATTCGGACGCGTTGCGGGAATATCTCGCCCAAGGCATGAGCTTTGCGAAGATTGCCAAGACGATCAACGCCAGATTCAACACCGACTATACGAGAAGCGCCGCGATCGGCCGTGCCAGGCGGCTCGGCCTGTCGACGCCGGACGGTTCGCCACCGGTGACGCCGCGGCCGACGCCAGTGCCGCAGTTGAACAGGTCGAGCGAGCCGCGGGAACGCCAGCCAGGATCGATCGAATTCCCTTGGCCGATGCCTGTGTTCGAGAAGGCGCCGCAGGTCGAGCTCCGTTGTGTCGAGATCGCGCCGCGCCACCTTTCGCTGGTGGAGCTCGAATACGGAGATTGCCGATACCCCTATGGCGGTGACAGCGACGGCGAACCCATCACGTTTTGTGGTCATCGGAGGCGGCCAGGCTCAAGCTACTGGCACGCCCCATTTCCACTTGAGCCGCAATCCGGAGCCGTCACCGAGCACCGCGCCGCTGCACCTAAGCGAGCCGGCATAGCGGCGTACGCGCCTCCCACCTCATCCATCTTGCTAGCGATCCGTCTTGCCGCCGGCGAGATGGTCCCGGTTGAATTTTGCCCTGAAGGAGCCAAGCCATGCCGCGCGCCAAACGCAAGAAACCATATCATCCCGCAAGAGCACATGACCGCCGCGCACAGGATTTGCCGTACAACGCCGAAGTCGCTACCGTTGAGGTCGACGGTCCACTTGCGCTCGAGCCGGGAGACAAAGTCGTTGCGCTGCGCTCGGTCCGCAACGATCCGCTCGGACGCCTACATTCGCACCGTCAGATCGATGATACCCAGTTTCGAGGTGGCCGCGCGTTCCAGAGTGATTGGGAGAAGGCCGAGCGTGGGCCGCGCGCGGTCGACACGACCAGGGAATATGTCGATGGTGGCACGCAGCGCGAGCCGATCACCGAGGCCCAGCGCAGGGCGGTATCGCGGCTCAACTGGGTCGAGCGCGAACTCGGCGCCGACGGTACTGGTGCACGAAGTCCTGATCCTCGGCATGACCATGGAGCAGGTCGGCGAGCGGCGGGGACTGCGAACCCAGCGCTGGAACGATTACTTTGCGCGGCGCCTCAAGGAATGTCTCGACCGGCTGGCGCTAATCTACGGCTTTGCGACGCCGCATCCCGTTCCCGTCAAAAGCCTCCAGCGCTGAAGCGGAGCGGCTGCACCACGTCATAGGCGGCTTTGGTCAATGGCAAGGCATAGTCAACGGTGAGGGCGCCGAAGGGGGAGGCCCAAGTGAGGCCCATGCCGACCGAGGAGCGCACGACGTTTTTATTGCCAACTTGCAGCGCGGTGCCGCCCACGCTGGTCGGACCGCTATAACGGAATACACTTCCGGCATCGACGAAAGCCGATGCCTTGAGGCCGTATTCGTCCGGCACGCCGGGAATTCCGCTCTGTAGTTCCGCCGTCGTCGCCCAATAGGCACTGCCGCCAACGTTATCCATGGTGGTGCCAGGCGTCAGATCACGTGGGCCGAAGCCGTTGGTGGCAAAGCCCCGGACCAAGTTCGGACCGCCGAAAAAGCTGTTCATCAGCGGCACCTGCTGACCGCCCCAGCCAGTGACGTAGCCGCCCTGAGCGCGGACCATGCCGACGAGGTCGCCCGCGAGTGATTGATAGTAGCGCGCGTCTTCGCTGGTCCGCAGGAACTTCACGTCACCGCCGAGGCCGGCCAGATCCTGGCTCAGTTGCGACCTCAATCCGCTCGTAGGGCTCTTGTTGTTGTCGAGCGTGCTGTAGGTCGAGGTCGAACCAACGGCGGAGACCCAGGCTGGCCCATTAGCGGCGGCCTGCTGGACAGCGAGGGAAGGGGGCAAGCCGGAGCTGGTCGGGCCGAGCGAGATGTCCTGGTTGTAGATCGAGTAACGCCATTGCACGCCGAGCTGCTCGGTGATCGGCGTGCCCAATTGCAGGGTCGAGCCATAGGTCGTGCTGTTGTAGGACTGGTAGCTGCTCACCTCGCTCTGCCGGCCGAACAGTTCGATTCCCGCCGACACCTTGGTGCCGAGGAAATAGGGCTCTGACGCCGCGAGGTCGATGCCGCGGGCGTATTGGCCATAGCTCACAGAGGCCTGAACGTTCTTTCCGGTCCCATAGAAATTGCGGTCGCCCACCTTGACCTCGACCAGCGCGCCGTCAGTGCTCGAGTAGCCGCCGGAGATGTTGAACTCGCCGGTTGCCTGTTCCACGGTCTCGACATCGAGCACGACGCGGTCAGGCGTTGAGCCAGGCCGATTGGTGATCTTGACGGTCTTGAAGTAGTTCAAGTTCTTCAATCGCCGCTCCGCGCGATCGATCAGCGTCTTGTTGTAGGGATCGCCCTCGGCGATGTCGAACTCGCGTCGGATCACATAGTCGCGCGTGTGGGTGTTGCCGTGGATCTCGATGCGCTCGACATAGGTGTGCGGCCCCTGGTCGATCACGAACGTGACATCGATCCGCTGTGCGGCGGCATCGCGTGCGATGCGCGTCACCGCCTGCGCAAAGGGATAACCGAGCTTGGCCATCTCGACGGCAAGGAGTTCGGTGCTCTTGTCCAGCGCGTTGCCGTCAAACACCGCGCCGGCGCGAGCGGGCGCGACCCCGCGCAGTTTTTGCGGATCGAGCCCGGGAATGTTGCAGGCGATGCTGACATCGCCGAAGTGATAGAGTGGGCCTTCATCGATCACAAAAGTGACTGCAAATCCCTTGGCCGCTGGATCGTATTCGGCCGTTGCCGAGCGAACGGCGGCATCCACATAGCCCTTACTGCGATAATAGAGACGCAACTGCTCCTGATCCTGCGCGACGCGGTCCGGATCGTAGACGTCGCCGCCGGTCAGAAAACTGAGCATGTTGGTGGCCGACGTCTTGATCACGGCGTTGAGCTGGCGTGCGCCGAATGTCCGATTGCCGACAAACTTGATCTGGCGTACGGGCGTTTTCGCACCCTCCGTGATCACATAAACGAGATCGACGCGGCTGTTGCCGCGGTCGATGATCTCGGGCGCGACGCGGACGTCGTCGCGTCCGGCATGGCGGTAAACTTCGATGATACGGCCGACGTCCGACTGTACCGTTGCACGCTGCAGGCTGCCGTGCGGCTTGGACTCGATCGCGGCGGCCAGATCGGCATCCTCTATTCTCCTGTTACCCTCGAAGGCGACACGGTCGAGGATTGGCGCTTCCGCTACACGCACCGTCAGACCATCGCCGGTACGCTCGATCGAGACTTTCTCGAACAGGCCCGTTGTGACCAGCGCCTTCAAGGCTTCATCGCGCGCGGCTTCATCGAGCCGGCCGTTCGGCCCTGGACGAAAGTAGGAGCGTACGGTATCGGCCTCGACCCGGCGATTGCCTTCGACGATAATTGTCGCTGTTGGCGCCGGCACGCCCTCGGCGGCAAGCGGTGCGGCCGCGTTCAACAGGGCTGCGGCGGCGACAAGCACCGAGCCGATCAGGCGCAGCCTCGATGGTTGCCGATACAGCGTGATGCGCTCGAGCTTCACGTCCCTTACGGTCTCCCATTGACGGGCGATATCGAATTGCCGGTGCCGGGCAAAACGATGTCGCATCTGGGGTGAGTTGCAGGCTGGAATCGGCCGCCCGCCATAATTTTAGCGCGCATATTTAACCTGGCGGTTCTCAGAATTGTCGCAATGGCCGCATCAGCTTTGCAGCACAAAGTCCGAGATGTTGGTGCGGTGATACATCAACGCTCGCCAGGAGTGCCGGATGCGTTACGCAGCTCTCGTCGTAAGCTCCCTGCTGCTGATGCAATCGGCGCATGCGGAGAAGACGCCTGACATCGACCCGCGCGCCTCGCTCGCCGTGGTCCAGCAGTGGATCTATAATTATCGCGCCAAGCCGGATTACGCCCATGTGCCGGCCGCGGTGCGCATTCTCTTCCATTCGCAAAGCTTCAAGGAGCCGGAAAATGCCGGCATCTATCTCGGCTTTATCGCCGGTGCGATCGGCTCCAATCCGGAAAAGGCCGACCAACTGGTTGCGAGTTTCTTCCCCGTCGCGCCGGAAGATGAATGGGTGATCGTGCGCGCAATCGCCTATTCCGGGCTGGTTGACTGGCGGAATATCCTGTGCAGGGTCGCGGCGCGAATGCCGGGGCGCCGCGTGATGATTGACAGCTACCTTTCGGGCAGGCTGCCGACACTCAACGATATTCCACTCGAGGAGGCGACTCCCGGGATGATGGACAAGCTCCGCGTCGCGTTTACGCGCAATCCGTTCTCCAAGGAGGAGAGGAAGCTGAACACAAAGCTGACCTTTGCCACCAACCAGGATCTCCTGGACACGCTATGGGGATATTATTTTGCGACCGGCTCCCATGTTCCGATCCAGCGCATCATCGAAATGCTGCCGTGGAGCAGGAGTCGTGATACCGTTGACAAGCTCACGGTCGGCAGCATGGCGCGCTATACGCTGGCAAGCTATGCGATCCGCGACGCCAGCCTGCGTGAATTCCTGCGCAACGAACTGGCGCGGCAGAAACCGCCGATCAAGGCGCCGCTCGCGGAGGTCGTCGATGCGGCCGATACGGTGGAGATCGCGGCGCTGCGCAAGGATGCCCTTGCGGCCGTCGACGAACTCAAGGCTAAGGGCTCGGATAGCCGGCGCAATCTGGACTTCTGGGGCCAGGTTGGCGTCGGCGCGCTCTCGCTCGGGTGCGTCTCGGCTGCGGCGCTCGGGCAGGTCGCGATCGGCATCCCCTGCGTGATCGGTGGCTCGGCTTCGCAGGGACTGTTGGAGTTCTGGGAAAAGCAGCAATGAGGCTCGATCGGGCGTGGTGCCCTTTCTCGCCGCGGAATATCGGCGGTCTGAGCCGGTAGCCATGTCAGGCTGATATCCCGCCCTGCAAAATCCGGGTTTGGCCTCACCTTGGTGCTTCGCTAGAAAGTCGTGGCGTCGCTCTTGGCGACCACGGGTGTTTGCCCGTGAACTGACAATAAGAGGAAACACCCAACCATGACCGCTGGACCACAATTGCTCGAGCGCGCGCCGCGCGCAAAGGGCGAACCGACCGCCCTCGATGGTCTGCTGGTTATCGATTTCACCCGCGTGGTTGCCGGTCCCGCCTGTACGCAGACGCTTGCCGACTTCGGCGCGGAGGTCATCAAGGTCGAAAATCCAGATGGTGGCGACGACACGCGCGCCTATGAGCATGCGGAAATCGGCGGCGAGAGCGCGGCCTATCTCAGCCTCAACCGCAACAAGCGGGGTATTGCGCTCGACTTCACCAATCCCGCAGCGCTCGAGGTGGTGCGCGAACTCATCGCCAAGGCTGATGTCGTGGTGGAGAATTTCTCCGGCGGCGTGATGAAGAAGTTCGGCCTCGACTATGCTTCGGTGGCGCCGAGCAATCCGCGACTGATCTATTGCTCGATCTCGGCCTATGGCCGCAAGGGCGAGTTTGCCCTGCGACCGGGGTTCGATCCGATCACGCAGGCCGAAAGCGGCTTCATGTCGCTGAACGGTTTTCCCGATAGTGAGCCGGTGCGGACCGGTCCGCCGATCGTCGACATGGCAACCGGCATGTCGGCCTGCAACGCGATCCTGCTTGCCTTGCTGGCGCGCGACCGCCTCGGGCGCGGCCAGCATGTCGAGGTCGCGCTGATCGATATGGCGGTAGCGATGACCGGATTTTACGGCATGGCCTATCTGATCAGCGGGCAAAATCCCGGTCGCTTCGGCAATTCGCCGAACGGTTCGCCGACAGTCGGCCTTTACCAGGCCGCCGATGGTCCGCTCTACATGGCCTGCGCCAACGACCGGCTGTACCGCCGCCTCGTCACCGAAGTGTTCGGCCGGCCGGATCTCATCACCCATCCCGATTTCGCACACCGCAAGAACCGGACCGCAAACAAAGAGAAGCTGCGCGCGATCATTGCCGGCATCTTTGCCACCGACAGGCTCGAAAACTGGATGGCGAAGATGAAGAAGGCCAATATTCCGGTCGGCTATCTGCGCACAGTCGAGCAGGGGTTCAATGCGCCGGAAGTGCGCGACCGTGATCGCCTCAGCAGGATTCCGCACCCGACCGCGGGCTTCGTTCCCAATATCGAGACGCCGATCGGGATGAGCGTTACGCCGACCGTCGATCCGGTTGCCGCGCCGCTGCTTGGCCAGCACACCAGGGACGTGCTGCGCGCCACGCTCGGCTATGACGACGGCCGTATCGCGGCGCTGAAGAAAGCTGGAGCGTTCGGGAAGACGGACTAAGCTGACCATCGTCTGGCGGATCGGCCTGGGCACGCTCCGCCGGCGATCTCTGGAGCATATTCGGTTCTGATTGAATCAGAACCGGAGCTCTAGATTCTTGTTTTGACGCGTTTTCTTCATGCGAACCGGCATCCACTTCGCTCGAAAACGCTGTAGCCTTGGGCCGATCTCGCTTTTCGAGCCAGCCAAGCGACAGCTTCAGTTCGGCTTGCTGCGGAGTTTGTTGTTTGGCCTCTCGTCCGCTTCCTTGTGCTCGGCCCGGTCGATCTCGAGCCGCGCCATCCGCAGTATCAAGGTGGCCGTGGTCAGACCGAGGCGTTCGGCCTCCTGGGCTGCGGTTTCAACCTTCTTCGCCAAGCCGTCGCGTTTGCCTGGATATGCCATAAATTCTTCCTCTCTTAATAAGTGGATTAACAATCCAGTTGTGTTGTGGAGCTGCAGTAGATAGCTCGGAGCTCCGTCGAGCGAAACGATCAGTTCCGCGCCATGTTGGCGGGTGGCTGGGTCGCGATTGCATAGACCGCACCGCCTTCGAGCGCTTCCGATTGGTGGACCGTGCCGGCCGGGAGGAAGATGGTATCGCCGGCGCTGACGATGCGCTGACCGCCATCCCAGGTGAAATTCAGCCTGCCGCTGATGATCATCAGGATCTCGTCGACCGGATGGGTGTGGAAGCTATGGACCTTGCCCGCAACGTCATGCTGCAGTTCGATCGAGCCTTGTTCCGGAAGCAGGTTGAGGATCGCCGGATCGATCGCGAATTCGGTCTTCTGACCTGTAACAATCCTGGTCATGCCGCTTGCTCCGTGTTGCTGGTGTGAGCCGACTTGTTCTGCGCGAGCTTGGCGAAGGGGCAGCCCCCTACGGAATGGTTGTCGTCCTGCAGGAAATATTGCTGGTACTCGCGCCCGTTGGTCGCGCCGTAGCGTCCGAGCAGCGGCGAGGGACTGGTGCTGTCGTAGGGAATGAGCCGTTTGCGCACTTCCGCGGATGCCGCATTGGCCGCCTTTTCCGTTCCGAGGATCTTTTCGAACACCCACCGCGGCTGGAAGGTCAGCATGAACGCGCTGGAGCGACGGCTCTGGCGCATCACATGCGCGGGCGTCGTGCACACCACGAAGATCGGTTCGCCGGCGAAGGAGAATTCCCACATCGGATCGTCCAACTGCTCGGGGATGTCGGCTGGCCAAGCAGACTTGTCCAGCCGCGCAAGCTGGTCCAGCGTCGACCACATCTTGCGAGAATAGGCGTCAAGCGTTTGTACCGGGCGCGGCCGCGTAAACATGATCAGTGAAGTATTGGGGCCGAACGAGCGGGCTTGCGAGACATAATGCGCGAGCTGTTCTCCGAGCACTTCGACATCGTAAGGATCGAGGAACAGGTAGCGGAGCTGATCCTGGCGATAACCGGCTACGCCGAACACGCAGGGGAACGGTCTCGCTTCGCTGCTCATCTGCGCTTCGAACTCGGCGAACATCACGCTTTGCCAACTGCTCACCGCAAATTTCGACGCGACTTCTTCTCTTCTCAAGAACAAACGCTCCATAACGCCCCCTACAAGGTTAACGCCACTACTGAACTATCAGTTTGCCTTTCATCAAAAGCGGTCCGGCAATTCCGGGCAGCGACATGAGCAGCAGAATTGCGATCAAGGTGCCGTAGCCGGCATCTCCGATCGCACCTGCGCCATGTGCGGTATCGGCTACGGCGAACTGGCTCGCGACAAGCATGGCGAACCCGATGATCGGTTGCGCGATGCCGGCAAAGATCCCGGCCGCGGTCGTGTTCACGGATGCGCCGACGCCGATGAGGTCGGCCGTGTAGAGCCGCTTGGTGCATTTGAGCACAAGGGGAACCGTTCCGCCGGCGACCAGGCCGAGCGTGGTGAACACCACGGTGACATAAACAAGGCCGAACGCCTTCGCGATCGGCGGCTGCAGCATCGCGACGAGGATCATGCGCAGCACGCAAATGCGGATCAGTGCTGCGTCGAGTGCCGCCACGCGGTCGGCTGCGTGACCGAGGAAGATGGAGCCGATGGCGTTGCCGATCATGAAGGCAAGCAGCGGCGTTCCGGCGGCGATCGGCGAGATGTCGAAAAAGTGCGCCACCATCGGAATGCCCCATACTCCCGACAGCGTCGTCACTACTGCGAAGTGGGACGCAAAGGTCATGGCGCATCCCCAATTGGCGACATGCGACAACGATTGCCGTGCGGCGCAGATGACGCTCTTCAGCGTCTTGTTGCCGGATGACACCGGATTTGGTTTTAATGCGAACTTGGCGGCGACGAGATTGGCGAGGCCGACAGCGGCTATGAACAGAAAGCAGGCGCGCCACCCGAAGCCCGTTACGGCGGCCGCAAGCGGCGTCGTCGCGATCACGCCTCCGACATATCCCGACACCTGTGAGATGCCCGACATGATGCCGAACCGCTCATCGGAGAAGTTCTGCGCGACCAGCTTCAAGAGCGCGGTGAACACCAGCGCATCGCCGCACGCGACGATCAGGCGCGCTGCGAAGACATCAAGCAGGTTCGGCGCCAGCGCAAAGGCTGCGCTGCCCAGCGACGAAGCGGCCATGCTGGCCAGCACCACGCGCTTGACGCCGTAACGGTCGACCAGAAGGCCGGCCGGAATCTGCATCAGCGTGTAGCCCCAGAAGTAGCCGGAGGCGAGCATCGCGACGCCCGCGGCGTCGGTGCCGAAGTCGTGCATCAGGCTCAGATTGACCGATTGCGGCGAGACGCGCTGCAGGAAGGCGATGGCGTAGGCGACAGCGACCGTCGCCCAGGCCCAATAGGCCCGGTCCCCGAGCCGCGAGGCCGTCGAGGCGTATGCGGTTTGCTGACCCAGCATCGACATCACACCCTCGCAAATCCAACCGAGAATAGTGCATCCGCCGAATCCGGAATCATGCGGGACATCGCCGCATCGACCAGTGATGCGGTGCCGCGGTAAGCCTGCCGGTGGTGCTTAATGTGGCCGTACGCGCCGCGCATGATCATTTCCGGCACCTCGAGCGGTTTGCCGGGATAGAGGGTTGCGCACATCTCGACGCAGGCTGCCTGCAGGGCGGAATCCCTGATGTCGTCGAGCAGCGAAGGTGTCACTTTCTCGCAGATCTTGGCATTGGCCGCCCAGACGATTGGATTGCGTGTCCGCCATCCGTAGAACAGGCCACCAATTCCCTTTGCTGCGGAGCTTGCACGCTTCAGCACTTCCTCAGTGAAGAAGCCGTACAGACCGTGTCCCTGGTGAGCCGGAAGCACCTCGGTGCCGCTGCGATAGACCGCAGGTCCGCATGACATCTGCAGCACGCGATAGACGGAAAAGGCCGCCAATCCCAAGCTGTCAAACACAAGGATGAGGCTATACTTGCGGTCGAATGGGGGAGAGCTTGCGGTCCAGTGCGGCTCCGTCGCCTTCCAGTTTACGGCGATGATGCCATTCATGGCGTCCATCAGCGGCTGGCGGTCGGAAGCTCCGATGCAGGATGCATCCGGAAAACTGTAGACTGCATAACCGGTCCAGGGCGAGTTGATGGCCTGGTATTGGCTGCCGAGCTTTCGCACCATGGCAGAACTCCACTGTCCATAGAGAGCTATACAGGCGAGGCTCGAATGGCTTAAAGGACAATATGCCCTCGAAATCTGCCAAATCCCGACGGCTCCCTCCGCGCCCGCAGGCCGCGATGCGGCGGATTGCGATTGTCGCTTTCCCCGGCGTGACACTGCTCGACATCTCCGGGCCGGCGCAGGTGTTCGCCGAATTGGAGGCAATCGAATTGCCGGGCCCCGGATATTCGCTTTCCTATCTGTCCACCTCGGGCGGACTGGTTTCGACGGATGTGGGGATGATGATCGGCACGGCTCCGATCAGCAGCGTGCGACCGCACCAGATCGACACGTTGGTGATCCCGGGTGGCCCCGGCATCTGGGAGATCCGCAATGACGCGCGCTTGATGAAATGGATTTCGCAGGCGCTGCCGCAAGTACGCCGGATCGCCTCGGTCTGTCTCGGGGCTTTCGCGCTCGCGTGGACCGGTGTGCTGGACGGCAAGCGCGCTGCGACGCACTGGCGCTATTGCCCGCGGCTGCAGGACAGCTTTCCAAATGTCCGCGTCGAGCCCAATGCGATCTTCGTCAAGGATGGGCATGTCTGGTCGTCGGCCGGCGTCAGCGCCGGCATCGACCTGGCGCTCGCCATGATCGAAGAGGATTTCGGCCATACGATTGCGCTCGATGTTGCCCGGCGGCTGGTGGTGTTCCTGAAACGGCCGGGCGGTCAGAGCCAGTTCTCGACCGTTCTCGCAGCACAGGCTTCCGATGTCGAAGGTCGCTTCAGCGCGCTCCATGCCTGGATCATCGAAAACATCGCCAGCGACCTGCGGGTAGAAACATTGGCCGCGAAAGCCGGCATGACACCGCGCACCTTCGCCCGCACCTATGCCAGCCGCACCGGCATGACGCCGGCAAACGGCGTCGAGGCCCTCCGCGTCGAAACCGCTCGGCTGCTGCTGGAGAGCCGGCAAATACGCGGCGTCGTCGAGGTCGCAAAACGTGCCGGCTTTGGTGACGACGAGCGGATGCGGCGCGCCTTCCTCAGGCATCTCGGCATATCGCCGACCGAATACAGAAACCGCTTTTCGGGCGGTTGAGCGCTGGAGTTCTCCGCTGTCGGCAGACGGGTGATCGCAAGCGAATAGCTGCCCTTCATTTGCATCCGGGATTTAGCCCTTCAAGGCGGTAGCTTTTGCCGCTTATCTGCGGCTAATGTGCCGGTCAAAACGGGAGAGAAACCACCATGAATGACGGGACCTCCATCCGGCCGACACGCAATGTCGAACTCGGGGCCAGCGGCGAAGAATACCAGAACCTGCACGAATTTGTCCGTAAGGCTCGCGCCAGGCTGAACCAGAACGCCTGGGATTACATCGTCGGCGCTTCCGAGACCGAGACCACGCTGCGGCGCAACCGGGTGGCGCTGGATGAGATCGCGTTCCGGCCGCGTGTGCTGCGCAACGTGGTTCACGTCGATGCTTCGACGGAGGTGTTCGGGCGCAAGTTGCGACTGCCGGTCATGCTTGCACCGGTCGGTGCGCTCGAGATCTTCGATCCTGCGGCGGGAGCAGCGGTCGCCCGCGGTGCCGGCGCATTCGGCGCGGCGCACATGCTGAGCTCGGTGTCCGAGCCCGGGCTTGAGAATACCGCGAAGGCCGCACCCGATGCGCTGCGCATTTTCCAGCTCTATGTTCGCGGGGATGATACCTTCGTGGAGGACGTCGTCAGCCGCAGTGTTGCTAACGGCTATTCCGCATTCTGCCTCACCGTCGACACCGCCCATTACAGTCGTCGCGAGCGCGACATTGCCAAGCGGTACGTGCGGGAAAGCCGTATTCGCGCCACCGGTGGCGACTTCCAGAAAGGGCTGGAATGGCGGACGGTGAAGTTGATCAAGGACAAGTTCAAGATACCGCTGGTCATCAAGGGGATCGCGACCGCGGAGGACGCGGTCATCGCGCTCGATCACGGCGTCGACTGGATCTACGTGTCCAACCATGGAGGCCGTCAGCTCGATCACGGCCGCGGTGCGATGCACGTCCTGCCGGAAATCGTCGAGGCGGTGAGGGGCCGCGCCAAGATCATGGTGGACGGCTCGTTCTGCCGCGGCACTGACATCGTGAAGGCGATCGCCTTGGGCGCCGATCTCGTCGGCATTGGTCGCCTGCAATGCTGGGCACTGGCCGCCGATGGCGAGAGGGGCGTCGCCCGCATGCTGGAATTGCTGGAAGACGAGGTGATCCGCTGCCTCGGTCTGCTCGGCGTGACCAGCTTCGCCGAACTCGACAAGTCCTACCTGCACCCCGCGACGGCGACCAATCCGCCGGGCGTGTTCAGCGCATTTCCGCTACTGGACATTGAGCCGTATCGCTACTAGCGGCATCGATTTCCGACCTGCGGAAGCGGGCGAGGGAACGCGAAGGCGGCTGTCGCGTTATCGCAACCATCGCCGCCGCATCCGAGAAGCGGGAAACGAGAATGCCGGAATGGTCGACGCGAATGGCGGATAACCCGTTCGCAGATTTTTCTCTCGAACGAGCCATTGCGCTCCGCTGGGCGTTGCGGGACATCCAGGCTCGCCGCCTGAAGATATCCCCTGTCAGCGACGAGGACCTCCGCGTCCTGAGCGAGCTCGGTCTGGTCGAGCTGCAGGACGAGAGTCCCGTTCTGACTCAGGCCGGCATGGCGGTGCTGAGCGGCTGATGCAAGCTTTAGCGGGCCTGCAGGAAGCTCTCGCCGGAGTCGCACGGCGTGCAGCGATAGGTCAGCACGTCGTAAACCTGATCTCGCGGCTCGATCGAGGCGAGGCGCATCTGTGCGCCGCACTTCATGCATGGCATTTCGATGCCGGTCTTGAATCGCGTGCAGGTCGGCGTTGGCCGGAATGTGCGCAGCATTGGATCCCCTCTCCCCCAAGAGACGCAACGCCACTGACTTGTGGGCGAACAACCCACCGAATCACTGTGCCATACTCTCGCCACCATTGGAATCCGGGCAGGTTCGATGCCGCCAGAAAATGTTTATCGAGGGAGATGTCGACAGCCGTGCCTGGCCGCTGCGCTCAACGCCGCCGCGCTACCGCGACGCCGAACAGGAATGCGACGAACAGGCTCGTTAGCGGCGCTTCGCGGGTGATCGCGCTGATCGTGGAAAGCGTGCCGCCGGGTTGACGCGAGGTCTTGATCGCGTCGCTGAGCCGATCGATCGCAGCCCGAAGACCATCGGAAACGTCCGTGATCGTACGCGATACATCGGTTGCGGTGTCGATCGCGCGTTCGCCAAGGCTGGGCTGCAGCGGGGATTCGGGTGTTTCGAAGTTCACGGCTAGAACCTCATGAAATCTGGTCTGGCAGCGCACGCCGCGCCGACGGTCATCCTCAGCGGCAACCTATCAAATGCGTCAACGGCCAATTTGTTCCGCGTGCGGACAGTCCGTTCGGTCTGGCGGGCGCGGAACCTCCGAGCTCCCGAGGATTTGTTCGTCAGGCCACACGCATTCGATGGAGAAGAGTCCTTTGATAGGAAATCGCTCGAACCGGCACGGCGGGGCGCCCCTCTTGGTAGCACTGGCGGTGGCGGCAGCCGGCGTGCTCGGCATATTGGTGGTCGATCATGGTCCGTGGAGCAAGCCGAAGGTACAGCCGGCCGCGACAGCCAATTACTCCACAACCGGGGAAGCTGCGCGAGCGGCAGGCGCCACCGTCATGCCGACGGAGCCGAAGTCATCGATCGAGCCTGCTCCGCCTGGACCGAAGCCCGCGCATCCGGCTAACTCCACAGTGCCGCAATGAGCCTCGAGGCTGGTTTTGTTTTTCGCGGTCATGCAAGAAGTGCGCTCCAGAAAACGTTGACGCGTCGGGCAAATCAGGAGCATAAGGACATCGTCGCGGAATTCATCAATGCCCGCAGTGGAAGTAACCGCTGCGGGCATTTTGCTGTCCCAGCGTGAGACCACCGATGATGCGCCGCCGGATCGCTGGCTCTGCGCCATGTCAACTCGGACGTTGACACGTCGGGCAAATCAGGGGCATAAGGACATCATCGCAAACATTGTGAAGCCCGCGCGGAGAAATCCGCGGCGGGCTTTTTCTTTTCCGTTTTTCGAATCGGACGACGACGGCGCGTCACGACGCCACATCTCCATGCCCGACGCCGCGCGTCGCAAGCGCGCCGTCGTCCGAACCACTTTCACCGTCAATCAGCCGGCGCGCGCGAACGCGCCGGCCTCGCTGCCTGGCGCAGATGGGCCATGGCCGCAAGCGGCCCCCGACGATCCAGGGGATAAGGTTCGCGCCGAAATGATCGCTGTCTCCAGAGCGATCTGCCGCAAATTCAATACGCCGTCGCGCGCAAGCGAAGCCATACGACCTTCCTGATCCGCACGAGACTTAAGTGGCAAAAACTCTTACCGAAATTCGTTCGCTCGCCCGCAGTCACACCAGAACAGCGTTGAACGTCCTGGTGGGGATCATGCGCAGCAAAGATGCAACGCCGGCTGCGCGCGTTTCCGCCGCCAACGCCATTCTCGACCGTGGCTGGGGCAAGGCCCCGCAGGCAATCGAGAACAGCGGCGATGGCCAGCTAGAACTCGTCCACCGAATAGAGCGCGTCATTGTCCATCCTGAAAATTCCGACCGCGAAAGCATTTGAACCGCTGCTGCAACCCGGCCGATACAAGGCAGCATTCGGGGGCAGGGGCTCGGGAAAATCCCATTTCTTTGGAGAGCTTCTGGTCGAGACCTGCCAGGCCGAACGCGGCACGCTCGCGGTCTGCATCCGCGAGGCGCAGCGGACATTGGCGCAATCCTCAAAGCGCCTGATCGAAAGCAAGATCGCCTCGCTTGGCATCGGTAGCGGCTTCAAGCTGTTCGCCGACAAGATCGAAACGCCGGGCGACGGTATTATCATCTTCCGCGGCATGCAGGATCATACGGCGGACTCGATCAAGTCACTGGAAGGTTTTCGCATCGCCTGGGTCGACGAGGCGCAGTCACTGAGCGCACGTAGCCTCGCGCTGTTGCGTCCGACCATTCGTGCCGAAGGCTCCGAATTGTGGGCGAGTTGGAATCCGCGGCGTAAGACCGATGCGATCGACGACTTCCTGCGCGCGCGAAAACCGTCGGGCGCAATCGTCGTGCACGCGAACTGGCGCGACAATCCCTGGTTTCCGGCCGTGCTCGAAGAAGAGCGGCGGACCGACCTGTCGCTGTATCCCGATCGCTATGATCACATCTGGGAGGGGGACTACGTGCGAGCGTTCGAAGGCGCCTATTTCGCCGAGATGCTGACGCAGGCGCGGAAAGAGGGACGCATCGGAAAGGTCTCCGCCGATCCGCTGCTGCCCCTGCGCGCCTTCATCGATATCGGCGGCTCCGGCGCGACCGCCGATGCCTTCACGATCTGGGTGACGCAGTGGATCGGAGCTGAACTTCGCATCCTGGACTACTGCGAGAGCGTCGGTCAGGTGCTCGCCTTTCACGTCAACTGGCTGCGCTCGCGCGGCTATCGGCTGTATCAGCCGCAGGCTCCCTGGGCGTGGCCGCGCACCCTGTACTGGCGGAAAACCATGAGGTGATACTGGAAGCGAGCTAGCGAAATGGGAGCCCGCAGGAGGTTAGACGAGGCACGCACGTCCGTGAGAAGTTCCGAACAAGCCCGGTGGCCGTCCTGGCCGCCGGGCTTATTTTTGCTTCCAGGCGGCAACTCGTTCACGTCGGGATGCTGCGAGGAGTCTTGATCCGTGGTGTTCAAGCGATAAACTGCGAGCGGTCTTGGCCACTTTGGGATCAGAAAGGCCGAGCGGGAAAACGCCAATGGCAACGGACGGCCACAGCCCCGGTGGAAGCTCGCCTATCGAGCGGCAAGCAGAAGATTATGTGGCCATGGTCGCGCGTGCCAGGGCACTCATTCCGGCACTTCGCGAGCGGGCGGCACGGACCGAGGAATTACGGCGCCTGCCGGCGGAGACCGAGTACGATCTGCATAACGCCGGCCTGTTCCGGATTCTGCAGCCGAGGCGCGTCGGCGGCGCGGAGCTCGACTATGTCGCGCTGATCGATTGTGCCGATGCGCTGGGGCAGGGCGATGCTTCCGTTGCGTGGAATTTCGCCAATCTTGCGAGCCACCACTGGATGCTTGGGATGTTCGATCCACAGGCTCAGGACGTGGTCTGGAGCAAGGAACCGAATACTCTGATTGCGTCCTCCTTCATATTCCCCGCCGGCCGGGCGCGGAAGGTCGATGGCGGCTACGTGTTGACCGGATGCTGGCCATTCTCGTCGGGCGTCGAATCCTGCGAATGGAATATGCTTGGCAGCGTGGTCTCCTCCGATGACGAGGCCGATGGAGTCGAATATCGGATATTCCTGCTCAATCGGCGGGACTACAGGATCAAGGATATCTGGAACGCGACGGGTCTGCGCGGGACCGGCTCGAATGAGGTCGAGGTCGAGGGAGCCTTTGTCGCAAATTCGATGTCGATCGCGGTGAGCGATCTCGCGGGTGGGCCGACGCCTGGCAGTTCGGTCAATCCGAACCCGCTCTACGCGCTGCCGGTCTTTGCGCTGTTTCCATATGTCTTGTCAGGCGTTGCCCTCGGCAATGCACAGGCATGTCTCGACGACTATGTCGGGATCGCCCGCCATCGCGTTTCGACCTCCAATCGCGCCAAGCTTGGCGACATGCAGAGCACACAGATCAAGATCGCGGAAGCTTCCGCCAAGATCGATGCGGCGCGCCTGATCATGCGAGCGAACTGCATCGGCGCGATGACGAACGCATGGAGCGGCCATATCCCCGATATCGCCGCCAAGACCAGGCTGCGGCGCGACGGCGCTTTCTCAGTCAATCTCTGCAGCGAGGCGGTATCGCTGTTGTTCGCCGCAAGCGGGGCGCGCAGCCTTTTCACGGCAGGTACGTTGCAGCGGCAGTTCCGCGACGCCCATGCGGTCAATTCACACCTTGCCTTCAATTTCGATGCGGCGGGGACCAACTATGGACGCGTGGCGCTGGGCTTGCCGTCCGAAAATCTGACGCTCTGAGGTTCACCGGATGTCTGATGTACCCAAGCATCCGGCCGACCCGGCCAACGAATTTGCCAGCGGAAACTCGCCGATCGATCCACGGGATTTTCGGAATGCGCTTGGCGCATTTGCGACCGGTGTCACAATCGTGACGGCGATGGCCGCGGACGGCAGGCCATATGGCGTCACCTGCAACTCCTTTGCGTCGGTATCGCTGAATCCGCCGTTGGTGTTGTGGAGCCTTGGCCTGTTCTCGCAGGGCCTGCCCATCTTCCAGAATGCGAGCCACTTCACGGTCAATGTGCTCGGCGCGTCCCAGCAGGCATTGGCGTCGCAATTTGCAAAATCCTCAAACGATAAATTCGCCGGGGTGAGCTGGACGCCTGGACTGGGGAATGCGCCCGTCATCGCCGACTGCGTCGCCAACTTCCAATGTCGTGCCGTCAATCGCTACTATGGCGGCGATCACGTCATATTCTTGGGTGCGGTTGAGGCCTATTCCTACAACCGGCAGGAGCCCCTGCTGTTTGCGCGCGGGTCGTTCGGTCGCTTTCTCGCGGACGAGGGCGGCAAATAGACCCAGATCGCCCCGGGTGACAAGGCCAGGGGTGCGCGGCAGCGCTCCAGCAAATTGGCGCAGTCACTTTTCGAGCGCGAAGCTGAAATTACTTAAGTTTGTCGTAGAGTTGTCGGATGTGTCGCACGTGCCGTCCAGGTGGCAGATGCAGGCGAGGGCTACTTGGGCGAGACAGGAGAGGGGCTCCGGACGGCTGGCTTCCCACGTCAGGATCGGAGCGTTACACTCACATCAACGTAGGAAACCGCTTTCCAGTTGAAAAGCCGGTTTTGGTTGACTACGGAAGAACTACATCCCAGGCAATTTTTGCTTTCGGAGTTGTAACGAGCGTGCCCCAGGATAAAACGGGCGAGACTCGCGGATTTTCGACCAGCAAATTGTCGGTTCTCCGCAAGCATCCATACTTTGTCGATCTCGAACCCGAGGCGTTCGAGCAGCTTTGTCGTTACGCCAAGCACACGACGCTGAAGCGCGGAGCTGCGATCTTCTCGAAGGGAGATCCGGGCACAAGCCTGTTTGCTGTCATATCGGGCACCGTCAAGATCAGCATCTCATCGCCCGATGGTCGCAACGCGATCCTGAACCTGATCGAGGCCGGAGAGATCTTCGGCGAGATCGCGGTGCTCGATTCAGGGTTGCGGACAGCCGACGCTACCGCGAACAGCAATTGCGAACTTTTCATCATCGATAAGCGCGAATTCATTCCCTTCGTCCGAAGCCAGCCGGCGCTTGCGATGAAGTTCATCGAGCTCCTGTGCATACGGCTGCGCTGGACCAGTGATCAAGTCGAACAGGTCATCCTGCAAGACCTTCCGGGGCGGGTCGCCAGTGCTTTGCTTCGCCTTACCGAAAAGCACAAGCCTGAGCCGCAAGGTCGTGTCATTGCCATCACCCAGCAAGAGATCAGCGAGATGGTCGGCATGACCCGTGAAAGCATCAACAAGCAGCTCCGGGTTTGGGCCACGCGTGGCTGGGTGCGGCTCGAGCATGGTGCGATCGTGGTGCTGAAGCCGGAAGAACTACAGACCCTGGTCGATTCTGGATCGGAAAACGGCAGCGAATAGCACGTTCCGTGACATCTTTCACAACGCGGTGAGTTCGTCGGGCCTGTGAAGCTGCTCACAGGGTGGTGGCGCGCATTGCGGTAACCCGACGTCAGGGACCGCAATGTGGAGAGATCCATGCACGACTCATTCGACCAGCCCCCTGACGACGACCAGAACATCTATCAAAGCTGGAGCATCAAGCTCATTGCTTTGCCGTTGCTCATCGTCATCGCCCTGATCGGCATGGTGGTTAGTCATCCGTCGGCTATAAATTGGGTTTCGGACACGGCGCAGGCCGAGCCTGTCGGCCCAGACTTCGTCGGCCCAGACATCATACCGGACGCTCCCCGACCGACACGACTTGCTCTCCCGGCGAGTCGAATCCGCACGCTCCCCGGCGATTGATGTCGCTGCTCGGCGGAACCCGGCTTATGCCCTGTTTCGCACGCAAATTCCCGACAATCCCCCTCGGCGGCGCTGGAATTTGATGTTACCTATTTGGCATGAACGAGCGCGCCAAGATCGACATTCGCCATTCAACCTGTCCGCACGATTGTCCGTCGGCCTGTGCGCTCGACATCGAAGTGATCGAGGGCCGCTCGATTGGACGGGTCCGCGGCTCAAAGTTGCAGACCTATACAGCAGGTGTCGTCTGCGCCAAGGTTGCGCGTTATGCCGAGCGTATCCATCATCCCGAGCGGCTCCTCTACCCGATGCGGCGAACCGGGCCGAAGGGCTCCGGCCAGTTTGACCGCATTTCCTGGGACGAGGCGTTAGACGAGATCGTCGCGCGCTTCGATGCGGCCGAACGCGAATTCGGGGCCGAGTCGATCTGGCCCTACTACTACGCCGGCACCATGGGGCTCGTGATGCGCGACGGCATCAATCGCCTGGCGCATGTCAAGAAATACTCCCGCTTCTATTCCACGATTTGCGCGAATATCGCGCGCGTCGGATTTTCGGTTGGCACCGGCAAGATCGCCGGCGTTGATCCGCGTGAAATGGGCGTCTCCGACCTCGTCGTGATCTGGGGAACCAACCCGGTGAACACCCAGGTCAACGTCATGACGCACGCGATGCGCGCTCGGAAGGAGCGGGGCGCCAAGATTGCCGCGATCGATATCTACAACAATGACACGGTGAAACAGGCTGACGTGAAGATCATCCTGCGGCCCGGCACCGACGCTGCTTTCGCCTGCGGCGTCATGCATGCGCTGTTTCGCGAAGGCTACGCAGATCGCGCCTACATGGATCGCTATACGGATTGCCCGGATGAACTGGAAGCACATCTCGCCACCAGGACGCCCGAATGGGCTTCCTCGATATCAGGCGTGCCGGTGGAGGAGATCG
Organism: Bradyrhizobium sp. Crot121; assembly: GCF_059512385.1. NCBI lineage: Bacteria > Pseudomonadati > Pseudomonadota > Alphaproteobacteria > Hyphomicrobiales > Nitrobacteraceae > Bradyrhizobium > Bradyrhizobium sp. Crot121. Next base: position 71,187 of record NZ_JCAMOR010000024.1, read on the forward strand.
AGGCTTTCGCCCGCCTGGTCGGCCAAATCAAACGCTCGTTCTTCCGCCTGGGCTACGGCTTCACACGAAGCCGAAATGGTGCGGCGCAAATGCACGCGGCGCTCTGCATCCCGGCGGTGACTGGCGCCTGGCAATATGAAGGCGGCGGCGCATTTTTCAACAATGCCGCGATCTGGAAATTCAACGAATCCGTCATCGAGGGACATGATGCGATCGACCGCACCACGCGTTGGCTCGATCAATCGAGGATTGGACGTATCCTGACCGGCGACGCCGAGGCCTTGAAGGGCGGACCGCCGGTCAAGGCGATGCTGATCCAGAACACCAATCCGGTGACGGTGGCGCCGGAGCAGACCTTGGTGCGCGAAGGGTTTGCTCGGGAGGACCTGTTCGTGGCGGTCCATGAGCAGTTCATGACCGAGACCGCAGCCATGGCCGATATCGTCCTGCCCGCGACGATGTTCATGGAGCACGACGATCTCTATTACGGCGGCGGTCACCAGCACATTTCAGTTGGACCCAAGCTGATCGAGCCTCCGGCCGAATGCCGCAGCAACCATCAAGTGATTCAGGCACTCGGGCGCCGCCTCAATGCAGTCCATCCCGGCTTTGAGATGTCACCGCGTGAATTGATCGACGTGACGCTGAAGAAGAGCGGTCATGGCGATATCGAGAGGCTTGAGGCGAATTTGTGGCGTGACATCCAGCCAGATTTCCGGACCTCGCACTACCTCGACGGCTTTGCACATGCGGACAAGAAGTTCCACTTCAAGGCCGATTGGGCGCATCCGCCTTTCGGGATCGCCGGTTTAGGGCCGTGGGATCAGATGCCGTCGCTACCCGACCATTGGACCATTATTGAAGAGGCCGATGAGCAGCATCCGTTCCGGCTGGCAACCTCGCCGTCACGGAGCTACCTCAACACCAGCTTCAATGAGACGCCGGGATCCCGGGCCCGTGAGGGTAAGCCAACGGTGATGATCCATCCGGACGACGCGGCCGCTCTTTCGATTGCCGACGGCGATGCGGTGACGCTCGGCAACATGCGCGGCGAAACGACGCTAACGGCGAAGCTGTTTGACGGCGTGCGTCGCGGCGTGCTGATCGCCGAATCCATCCACCCGAATAAGGCCCATATTGGTGGCCGCGGCATCAATACGCTGACGGGCGCCGAGACGGTCGCCCCTGTCGGCGGCGCCGCGTTCCACGACAACAAGGTTTGGGTCCGGAAGGCTCGGGTCTCAGCCTAAATCGCTCTTGCAGTCGGCCGCCACCTGCCGCAAATGGTTGCCGGAAACGGCAAGAACAGGTGGGCCAGATGACCGAGACCAGCAGCGTGATCCTGGAGAAGCGAGGCCAGGCCTTCTGGATCACGATCAACCGACCGGACAAGCGCAATGCGCTCAATGGTGACGTGATCGCGGGCATCGCAAGAGGCTACCGCGACGCTCATGATGACAGCGCTGTCCGCGTCATCGTGCTGACAGGAGCGGGCGACAAGGCCTTTTGCGCGGGGGCCGACCTGCAGAACAGCGGCGCCGCCTTCTCGATGGATTATTCCAAACCGAACGTCGACTACGCCGATCTGCTGCGGCTCTCGCAAAATTCGACCAAACCCGCGATCGCGCGCGTAGGCGGCGTGTGCATGGCCGGCGGCATGGGCCTGCTATGTATGACCGATATGGCCGTGGCCGCCGATCACGTCATCTTCGGCCTTCCGGAGGTAAAGGTCGGCGTCTTCCCGATGCAGGTGATGAGCCTATTGCAGTCGATGGCGCCGCCTCGCCTGGTCAACGAATGGGCGCTGACCGGCGAGCCCTTTGACGCCAAGGCCGCGCAGGCCGCAGGGCTGCTGAATTATGTGGTGCCGGCGGCCGAGCTGGACGCGAAGGTCGAGTGGTTGATCAACCGCATCGTCGACAAGTCGCCGACCGCAATCCGGCGCGGCAAATATGCCATGCGCGCGATAGCCTCGATGTCGTTCGACGAGAGCATCGCCTATACCGAGAGCCAGATCGCGTTGTTGGCGATGACCGAGGATGCCAAGGAAGGCCTCAAGGCGTTCAGCGAGAAGCGCAAACCATCCTGGCCCGGGCGATAGGGCCGATCCAGGATAAGGAAATCTGCTCTCGTCGCGCCTTTTGCGACTATCCCGGATTCGCCTTGAGTCCGGCTGCTTCGATGCCGGCGATCGCGCAGATCTCATCGTTATCCGAAGTATCGCCGCTGACGCCAACGGCACCCAGCAGCGTGGTGCCATCCAGAACGAGTACGCCGCCGGGCACCGGCACCAGGCGGCCCTGCGCCAGCGCATTCACCGCGCCGACGAAATAGGCCTGCTCCTGCGCGCGCTGAAACAACGCCCGTGACCCCATGCCGAGCGCCAGCGCGCCATAGGCCTTGCCATGCGCGATCTCGGCGCGCATCAGGCTGGTCCCGTCCTGCGCGGCGGTCAGTTTGACCGCGCCGCGCGCGTCGAGGATGGTGACGACAAGCGGCTTGAGCTTTTTCTCGACCGCCTCAGCAAGCGCGGCGTCAAGGATCTTTCGGGCAACGTCAAGCGTAAGCTCAGTCATGGAGGGGTTCCTTTACGGGGGTAGAGTGACCTTCGGATTTCGCGCGGTCCAGGCTCATGGCCAGCACGCGCGCGACATGGAGCGGGGAACGTGTGGTGCCATCCCTGATCTGGTGTCGGCACGAGGTGCCGTCAGCAACGATCAGCGTCGCATCGTCGGCGCGGCGCACTGCGGGAAGGAGGGAGAGTTCGGCCATATCGATCGAGGCTCGGTAGGTGTCGGCGCCATAGCCGAACGCGCCGGCCATGCCACAACAGCTCGACTCGATGCTTTCGACAGTCAGGTCCGGGACAAGGCGCAGCACCTTTTCGACAGGTTTGAACGCGCCGAACGATTTCTGATGGCAATGGCCGTGCACCAGGGCTTTGTCGGCAATGGCGCCAAGCGGCAGCCGCAAACGGCCAGCCTCTGCTTCGCGCACCAGGAACTCCTCAAAGAGCAGCGCATGGGCGCTGATGCTTCTTGCGATTTCGTCGGAACGCAATGAGATCAGTTCGTCGCGCAGCGTCAGGAGGCAGCTCGGTTCGAGACCGACGATCGGCACTCCCCGCGCTGCGAAAGGCGCGTATGTGGTGACCAGCCGGTCCAATTCGATGCGAGCCTGATCCACCATGCCAGCCGAGAGGAATGTGCGTCCGCAGCAAAGTGGTCGAGCGCGATCGATCGGCCTCGGAACGTGAACGCGGTAGCCCCCCTCCACCAGCACACGCAGCGCGGCATCGAGATTTTCGCGCTCATAGGTGCGGTTGAAGGTATCGGCGAACAGAACCACTTCATGGCCTTCTTCCGGACCAAAGACTTCCACTTCCGTCTTGAAGACATCGCGCCGGAATGCCGGCAGCGATCGCTTAGAACTGATGCTCGCGAACCTCTCGAACAGCGCTCGTAACGCGCGGCTGCTGTTGCGCCAGTTGGCTAGCGGCGCGAAGCGCGAGGCCAGATCCGCATAGCGGGGCAAATAGCCAACCAGCCGGTCGCGTGGCGAGAACCCGTGCTTCGCCGCTCGCGCAGCCAACACCTCAATCTTCATCTTGGCCATGTCGACCCCGGTCGGACACTCATGCCGACAGGCCTTGCAGGAGACGCAGAGTTTCAGGGTCTCCATCATCTCGTCTGACGAAAGCGCATCAGGTCCGAGTTGCCCGGAAATGGCAAGCCGCAACGTGTTGGCGCGTCCTCGCGTGACATCCCTCTCGTTGCGTGTCGCCCGATAAGATGGGCACATCACGCCGCCCTCGAGCTTCCGGCACGCGCCGTTATTGTTGCACATCTCGACGGCGCCCTGGAAACCGCCGCCGGCGCCGGGATAGGCCGACCAGTCGAGTACGGTCTTCAGGTCATTGACCTTGTATTGGGGCGAGTAGCGAAACAACCAACGGTCATCCATCCTTGGCGGATCGACGATCTTGCCGGGGTTCAGCACACCGCTCGGATCGAACCGTTGTTTGATCTCCCTGAAATCGGCGACAATGCGCGCGCCGAACATCGTCTCGTGAAATTCCGACCGGACCAGACCGTCGCCATGCTCGCCGGAATGCGAGCCCTTGTATTCACGCACCAAGGCAAACGCCTCTTCGGCGATGGCGCGCATCGCCTTGACGTCCTTTTCGAGCTTGAGGTTAAGCACAGGGCGGACATGCAGACAGCCTTCGGAGGCGTGGGCGTACATCGTGCCGCTGGTGCCGTGCCTGGCGAAAACGGCGTTGAGCCGGTCAGTGTAGTCAGCGAGATGCGGCAACGGCACCGCGCAATCCTCGACGAAGGAGACCGGCTTGCCCTCCTGCTTCATCGACATCATGACGTTGAGGCCGGCGGCGCGGAAGTCGGCGATAGCGCCCTGCAAGGCGGGTTCGACGATCTCGACTACGCCGCCCCATTTGCGCGGCGGCTTGTCCCAGCCGAAGCCGAGACCTCCCATCAACTCGCCGAGTTGCTTCAGGCGCGCGAGATTTTCAGCTTGGTCCTCCTCGGCAAACTCCACGACCAGGATCGCATCGGGATCGCCGCGCACGGCCGCGGCAATGACCGCTTTGAACATCGCGATATCGCGGCCGAGTGCGATCATGGTGCGGTCGACCAGTTCGACTGCGATCGGTCGCAGCTTGACCAGATGCTGGGCCGCATCCATCGCCTCATAGAAGCTGCCAAAATGGCAGACGCCCAGCACCTTGTTGCGGATCGTCGGCCACAGCTTCAGCTCGACCTTGGTGGTGAAAGCAAGGGTACCTTCGGAGCCAACCAGCAAATGCGCCAAGTTGTTCGGCGCATTGCGCGGCACCAGCGCATCGAGATTATAGCCGCCGACCCGGCGTTGCACCTTCGGGAATCTGTCCGCGATCTCGGCCGCTTCGCGCTCGCCGAGATCGAGCATGTCGCGAAACAGTGCAAGCCCGCTGTCGGGTGAATTCACCTGCGCGAGGTCCCGCGGCGCTTCGCCGAAATGCAGGAGTGTGCCGTCGGCAAGCGCGGCGTCGATCGACAGCGTATTGTCGCGCATGGTGCCGTAGCGCAGCGAGCGCCCACCGCAGGAATTATTGCCCGCCATGCCGCCAATGGTAGCGCGTGAGGCAGTGGAGACGTCGACCGGAAACCACAGCCCATGCTTTCTGAGCTGGCGATTGAGATCGTCCAGCACGATGCCCGGCTCGACCACGCAGGTCCGGTTCTCCACGTCCAACGATAGGATTTTATTCAGGTGGCGCGAAAAATCGATCACAACGCCGTGGTTAACCGTTTGGCCGCATTGCGAGGTGCCGCCTCCACGGGGAGTCACGATCCGACCGGCGTCGCGCGCGATTGTCAGCGCCCGTAGCGCCTCGTCCATGGTTCGGGGAACCACCACGCCCTCGGGCACGATCTGGTAGAACGAAGCGTCGGTCGCATAGCGTCCGCGGCTGAAGGCGTCGAAAAGCACATCGCCCGTGATCTCGCGGGCCAGGCTCGTAGCGAGCGCGCTGCTGTCAGCCGTTTTTTGGGTCTGTTCGGCTTTCATTGCCGCCGCCGGTCGGTTCTCGTGCATTGCACCATTCTCTTGCCTCCCAGCGACCGGCTTGGCAAGGCGGAGCCCTGCTTCTTATGCATTGATGGGCACTGCTGCGCGAGGGACAAGCCCGCAAAATGGTGATATTCGAGCGGCTCGCGACGCCAAGCTAGACCGGGAAGGACGCCTCATGACCCTGCATACTGGACGGCATTTTCTGCAGATTCCGGGACCGACCAACGTGCCGGATCGGGTTCTGCGCGCCATGGACATGCCGACCCTGGACCACCGCGGTCCCGAATTTGCTGAGCTCGGCCATGCGGTGCTGGCGGCCATGCAGCGGGTATTCCGGACCACGCAGCCGGTGATTATCTATCCGTCCTCCGGGACGGGCGCCTGGGAGGCCGCAATCGTCAATACGCTCGCCCCCGGTGACAAGGTGTTGATGTGCGAGACCGGTCAGTTCGCCGTGTTGTGGCGCGGCATTGCTGACAAATTCAAACTCGACATCGACTTCGTTCCCGGCGACTGGCGCCACGGGGCCGATCTCGAGCAGATTGAGGCGCGGCTATCCGCCGACCGCCAGCACAAGATCAAGGCCGTCATGATCGTCCACAACGAGACCTCGACCGGATGTGTTACGTACCCCCTCGAGGTCCGCAAGATCATGGATCGGATCAACCATCCGGCACTCTTGATGGTCGATACCATCTCCGGCCTCGGTTCGCTTGAATATGAGCATGACGCCTGGGGCATCGACGTGTCGGTCGCGGGTTCCCAGAAGGGATTAATGCTGCCGCCGGGCCTCGGCTTCAACGCCGTTTCGGAGAAGGCGCTGGCGGTGGCCAAGGCCAACCCGGCGATGCGCTCCTACTGGGACTGGCAGGAGGTCATCGCCATCAACAAGGTGGGCACTTGGCCTTATACGCCGGCGACCAACTTGCTGATGGGCCTGAGAGAGGCAGTGAAGATGCTCGAAGAGGAGGGCCTCGAAAATGTCTTCGCCCGCCACAAGCGCCACAGTGCGGCAACGCGCGCGGCGATGAAGGTGTGGGGGCTGGAGACCCAGTGCCAGGATCCCCAAGCGCATTCGCCGGCCCTGACCGGTGTGGTGATGCCGGAAGGCCATGACGCCGACAATTTCCGCAAGGTGGTGCTGGAAAATTTCGACATGTCGCTCGGGACCGGCCTGAACAAGATCAAAGGCAAGGTTTTCCGGATCGGCCATATCGGGCACTTCAATGACCTGATGCTGATGGGCACGCTGTCGGGCGTCGAGATGGGGCTGGACCTGGCCAAGGTGCCGCACCGGAGCGGTGGAGTGTTGGCGGCGATGGAGGTGCTCAAGGGGCGCGACGTCTTGCCGATGCCGAAGGCCGCGGTCGCCTGAGCCGCTCCGACAACGAGAGAAAGAGGTCGCCATGAACGCCCCAGTCACTCCCAGCGAAGACCTGATCTATTCCGTCGAGGAGGGGATCGCCAAGATCATTTTCAACCGGCCGCAGGCGCGTAACGCGCTGACCTTCGCGATGTACGAGCAGATGGCCTCGATCTGCGAGAGCATCAACGAGGACCGCTCGATCAAGGCGCTGATCCTGACCGGTGCCGGTGACAAGGCTTTTGCCTCCGGTACCGACATCTCGCAATTCCGCGCCTTCAAGACCGCGCAGGACGCACTTGACTATGAAGCGCGGATCGACCGTGTGCTCGGCGCTCTCGAGCAGTGCCGGGTGCCTGTCATCGCGGCGATTGCCGGAGCCTGCACGGGCGGCGGCGCCGGGATCGCGGCCTGCTGCGACATCCGGATCGGTACCGAAGCGACGCGGATCGGATTTCCAATCGCACGTACGCTCGGCAATTGCCTGTCGATGTCGAATATTTCGCGCATCGTCGCGCTGGTCGGTCCGGCGCGCACCAAGGATATGATTTTCAAGGCTCGCCTGGTCGAGGCGCCGGAAGCGCTGGCGCTCGGCTTGCTCAATGAAGTCGTGCCCGACGTCGCGACCTTGCAGCGCCGCGCCGACGAGACCGCAAAGCTCATTGCGAGCCACGCGCCGATCACGCTCGAAGTGACGAAGGAGGCGGTGCGTCGCATCCGCCGCACGCTGTCGCGTGATGAGGGCGAGGATCTGATCCTGCGCGCCTATATGAGTGAGGATTTTCGAGAGGGCATGGACGCCTTCCTCAACAAGCGCACGCCGAACTGGAAGGGCAAGTAGGTATCATCGTCTTTCCGTGAGATCGACGCTGGGCGGACGCTGCCGCGAGCCGACGTCGCGTGGACGGGCTCGCGGAGAGGGCCGAATTCTTTGCGTCGCTCTTACAATCTCATCCCAAAGTCAGTAGCAATGTGGTCGTTCGCGGCTTGAACTTCGCGTTCCCAGTCCGCAGAATGGCGATGCAGGCACGCCCCTGATGTGCCAATCTAAATAAAGACATAGGGAAGAGACGTGAGACATTTTGCAGGAGCCGCGACCGCCCTGGCGGCCGTTCTTATGACCGCGCCGGCACTTGCCGCTTGGGAGCCGACCAAACCCGTCGAGATCGTCGTCGCTGCCGGAGCCGGCGGCGCCTCCGACCAGATGGCGCGCATGATGCAGGCAGCGATCCAGAAGAACAATCTGATGAAGCAGCCGATGGTGGTTTCGCTCAAGGGCGGCGCATCGGGTGCCGAAGCGCTGATGTACATGAAATCGAGCGAGGGTGATCCAAACAAGGTGCTGATCGCCTATTCCCTGATTTACATGCTGCCGCTGTCGGCGAAAATTCCGTTCAACTGGCGTGACCTCACTCCGGTATCGGTGGTCGCAATGGATCAGTTCGTTTTGTGGGACAACGCATCGGGTCCAAAGACGGTGAAGGAGTTCATTGCGGCAGCGAAGGCTGCATCCTCGCCGTTCAAGATGGGCGGCACCGGCTCCAAGCGCGAGGATCACGTGCTCACCGTGTTCATGGAGCAGAAGACCGGCGCGAAATTCTCCTATCTGCCCTACAAGTCTGGCGGAGAGGCGGCGACGCAATTGGTCGGGAATCACACCGAAGCCAACGTCAACAATCCATCTGAGAATCTGGAAGTCTGGCGCGCCGGCCAGGTGCGCGCGCTTTGCGTGTTCGACAAGGAGCGCATCTCCTACAAGACCAAGGTCACCGAAACGCAATCCTGGAATGACATCCCGACCTGCAAGGAAGAGGGGCTCGACGTCCAATACCTGATGCTGCGGGCGATGTTCCTGCCGGGCAAGGTTACGGCCGAGCAGCAGGCATTCTATGTCGACCTGTTTCAGAAGGTAACGCAAACGCCGGAATATAAGGATTATATGGAAAAGCAGGCGCTGAAGCCGATCTTCCTCACCGGCAAGGACATGGTGCAGTTCCTGGAGGAAGACGACAAGCTCAACGCTTCGCTGATGAACGAAGCGGGCTTCGTCGCCAAGTAATGCGTCACGGCGGCAGTCGGATTCCCCGGTCTCATTTATCCGCGTGGCCGTAGCCGGCCATGCGGACACGCACATTTTCGATCTCTTCGGTCGGCAGCAGACGCGGCTTCCCGATCTGCAGACAGCCGTGGTACTGCCGCGCCAGCGTTTCGACCTCGACCGCCAGCCACATGGCCTTTGCCAGCGATGGCCCGACGGCGATCATGCCGTGATGTTCGAGGAGGCAGGCCAGCCTTCCATCGAGCGCCTTGACCGCATGCGCCGAAAGTTCCTGCGTTCCGAATGTGGCGTAGGGCGCACAGCGGATCGTGTCGCCGCCGGCGCAGGCGACCATGTAGTGGATCGGCGGGATCTCCAGACCCATGATGGCGAGGATCGTGCAATAGGTCGGGTGGGCGTGAACCACGGCGTTTATGTCCGGGCGAGCGCGCAGGATGTCCAGGTGGAAGCGCCATTCGCTCGATGGCCGCTGCGCCGGATCAAATGAGCCGTCGAGACCCATATAGACGATCTGCTCGGGCCGCATCGTCTCATAGGAGACGCTGGTCGGAGTGATCAGCAGGCCGGCCTCATGCCGCAGGCTGATGTTGCCCGAAGTGCCCTGGTTGATGCCGAGCGCATTCATGCGCAGGCAGGCATCGATGATGGATTGGCGTTTTTCCTTGTCGTTCATGGTTAACCTACCAAACGCCGTTTACGGCCCCTCGACAATGCTTGATTATTGCGTCGCAGTATAGTCGAACGTTATTTCGAAAGTCTGATCGGGAGAGGCCATGACCAGCGCCGTGCTAGGCATTATCGGCGGATCCGGCATCTACGACTTGCCGGGTCTTGAAAACGTCCGCGAGGAGGCGATCAGGAGTCCCTGGGGCGAGCCTTCCGCGCCGCTCCGCTTTGGCACCATTGCCGGCCTGCCGATCGTGTTCCTGCCGCGGCACGACAAGGGGCACCGCCTGTCCCCCTCCGACATCAACTACCGGGCCAATATCGATGTGCTGAAGCGGGCGGGGGTTACCGACTTGGTGTCGCTGTCGGCCTGCGGATCGTTCAAGGAAGAATTGCCGCCTGGCACTTTCGTGATCATCGATCAGTTCGTCGACCGCACCTACAAGCGCGAAAGCTCGTTCTTCGGCAAAGGCTGCGTCGCTCATGTCTCGATGGCGCATCCGGTATCGCCGCGCTTGCGCATTCATCTGGCGGCCGCCGCAGAAGCCGAAGGCATTCCCTTCGCCCGCGGCGGCACCTATCTGTGCATGGAAGGTCCGCAGTTTTCGAGCCTTGCCGAAAGTCTGACGTACAAGGAACTCGGCTACGCGGTGATAGGCATGACCAATATGCCTGAGGCGAAGCTCGCTCGCGAAGCGGAGATTTGCTACGCGAGCGTCGCGATGGTGACCGACTTCGATTGCTGGCATCCGGATCACGATGCGGTGACCGTGCAAGACATCATTCGCGTGCTTAGTTCAAATGCCGAGAAAGCCAAGGCGCTGGTGGCGCGCCTGGCAAAGGATTTTCCGCGCGAGCATGAGCCGTGCCCGATCGGCTCCGACCGCGCGCTCGAGACCGCGCTGATCACGGCGCCCGAGGCGCGCGATCCGGAACTGCTCAGGAAGCTCGACGCGGTAGCAGCGCGGATCCTGCGTTCATGAAAGTCGATGGCCGGCATTTCCGCAGCATTTGGCTCGAGCCCGACGGCTGGTCCGTCGGGGCTATCGATCAGCGGCGGCTGCCGCATGAGTTTGTCATCGCGAGCCTGACGAGTGCGGAGGAGGCTGCGGACGCAATCCAAACCATGCTAGTCCGCGGTGCGCCGCTTATCGGTGCTACCGCCGCTTACGGCATGGCGTTGGCCATGCACGCTGATCCGTCCGACGTGGCGCTCGATCGCGCATACAAGCTGCTGATCGCGACCCGGCCGACGGCCATCAATCTGAAATGGGCGCTCGACGAGATGGCGGCTGTGCTTCGTCCGCTGGCGCCCTCCGTGCGCAGGGAGGCGGCATATAAGCGTGCCGCCGAGATAGCCGATGAGGACGTCGGGATCAACCAGGCGATCGGCAGCCACGGCCTCGAAGTCATCGAGGCGATCGCTGCCAAGAAAGCCGGCGGCACCATCAACATTTTAACGCACTGCAACGCGGGCTGGCTGGCTACCGTCGATTGGGGGACGGCGACGGCACCGATCTACCGGGCTCATGACATGGGACTCAGCGTTCATGTCTGGGTCGACGAAACGCGTCCGCGCAATCAGGGGGCCTCACTCACCGCCTGGGAACTCGGCCACCATGGCGTCCCCCACACCATCATTCCCGACAACACGGGGGGCCATCTGATGCAGCACGGCATGGTCGATCTGGCGATCGTTGGAACCGACCGGGTCGCAGCCAATGGCGATGTCTGCAACAAGATCGGTACCTACCTGAAGGCGCTCGCCGCGCGCGACAACAGCGTGCCATTCTATGTTGCACTGCCGTCGCCGACTATCGACTTTAGTATCAATGATGGCCGGGAAATTCCGATCGAACAGCGTGCAGCAAGCGAAGTGACGCATATGAGTGGGCGTACGGCGGATGGACGAATTGAGATGGTGCGTGTGGTCCCCGAGGGCTCGCCGATCGCTAATTACGGCTTTGACGTCACGCCGGCGCGCCTGGTGACTGGTTTGATCACCGAACGCGGCGTGGTCCGGCCCGATCATGCTGCACTTGCGAGCGCGTTCCCGGAGCGGACCGGCAGGCGTTGAGCGCTAGATTGACGCCGGTTGCGGCAGCACGTATCCACCCTGGTGCGCCCGTCCGAACCGTCTGCCTCCATGTCCAACACCGATATCGAAATCGTCGTCGACGATCCGACTGCGCCGGAAGCTAATTCACCCGCGGTGACCAGCAATCGCGTCGTGGACGCTGTCGTGTCGCTCGTGTTGCTCGCGCTTGCCGTCACGCTCGGATGGGATAATTGGCGCACGGGCGCGGCCTGGGATGCGACCGGCCCCGAGCCGGGCTACTTCCCGTTCTACCTTTCGATCGTTCTTGGCGGCGCCAGCCTCTACGGGCTGCTTGCAGCGATCTTCTCGCGCAAGGAAGCTTCCGAGATCTTTGTGACACGGGCACAGCTTCGCCGGGTCATGGCGGTGTTCGTGCCGACGGTCTTGTTCTGTCTCGCCACGCAATTCCTTGGGCTCTATGTTGCGAGCTTCCTCTTGATCGCTGGCTTCATGCGCTTTGTCGGCAAGATCGCGGCGTGGAAGTCTCTGCTCACCGCTTTCATCTTCACCGCCGCGATGTTCGTGACGTTTGACATCGCCTTCGACGTCATCATGCCGAAGGGACCGCTCGAAGCGGCCCTTGGCTACTAATCGATCGGCGGGACTTTCAGTCATGGAAGCTTTTGGCCTGCTCCTTCACGGCTTCGTCGTTCTCCTCACCTGGAAAACGCTGTTACTGATGATGGTCGGGCTCGTGCTCGGCATTTTCGTCGGCGTACTGCCGGGGCTTGGTGGGCCGAATGGCGTGGCGATCCTGTTGCCGTTGACGTTCACGATGGACCCGACCTCGGCCATCGTGATGCTATCCTGCATCTACTGGGGGGCGCTGTTCGGCGGCGCCATTACCTCGATTCTGTTCAATATTCCCGGCGAAGCTTGGTCTGTTGCGACCACGTTTGACGGCTATCCGATGGCGCAGCAGGGCAGGGCGGCGGAAGCGCTGACGGCTGCTTTCACCTCGTCCTTCATCGGCTCGCTGGTCGCGGTGCTCCTGATCACATTCCTGGCGCCGATGATCTCGTCATTCGCGCTGAAGTTCGGGCCGCCGGAATTCTTCGCGGTCTATCTGCTGACCTTCTGCTCCTTCGTCGGCCTTGGCCGCGAGGCCAAGCACAAGACCGTCATCTCGATGTCACTTGGTCTTCTGCTTGCCGGCGTCGGCATGGACACCGTGTCCGGCCAGCTCCGCATGACCTTTGGCTCTACCGAGCTGCTCCGCGGCATCAACTTCCTGGTCGCGGTCATCGGCCTGTTCGGCATCAGCGAAATCCTGCTGACAATGGAAGAGCGTCTGGCGCTGCGCGGCCATGCTGCCGGCATCAGCCTGCGCGTGGTGCTGTCGGTCTGGAAAGATCTACCGAAATACTGGGTGACGCTGGTGCGTTCATCCTTCATCGGTTGCTGGCTTGGAATCACGCCGGGCGGCGCGATCGCCGCCTCGTTCATGGGCTACAATCTCGCCAAACGCTTTGCCAAGGATCAGGACAGTTTTGGCAAAGGGCGTATCGAGGGCGTATTTGCGCCGGAGACGGCGGCGCATGCGTCCGGCACCTCAGCGCTGCTTCCGATGCTTGCGCTCGGAATTCCCGGATCTGGAACCGCCGCCATCCTGCTCGGCGGCTTGATGGTATGGGGACTTAATCCTGGGCCGCTCTTGTTCGTCGAGCACAAGGATTTCGTTTGGGGCCTGATTGCCTCGATGTATCTCGGCAACGTCGTTGGCCTGGTCCTGGTGCTGACGACAGTGCCGATCTTCGCCTCGATCCTGCGCGTGCCGTTTGCGGCGGTTGCACCGATGATCGTGGTGTCCTGTGCGATCGGCGCTTACGCGATCCAGAATGCGATGTTCGATATCTGGCTGATGCTGGGCTTTGGCGTGGTCGGTTACGTCTTCAAGAAGATCGGCATTCCCTTGGCGCCGTTCACGCTCGCGCTTGTGCTGGGCAACCGTGCGGAGGATGCCTTCCGGCTATCGATGATCGGCTCCGGCGGCGATATGAAGGTGTTCTGGTCGAACGGGCTCGTCGGTTCGATCACGACGCTCGCAATCGTCCTGTTGTTCTGGCCCTTGATCGACATGGCGCTTAGCGGCGCCACTCGCCGGCTGCGGCCGGCGAAGGCGTAAAGCCTCACACGACTTTGCGCTGCCTGAGCTCGGCGATCTCATCCTTGCTGAAGCCGAACTCCGCCAGCACTTCGTCGGTCTGCTCGCCGAATTCCGGCGGGCGCGCCGCCATGGTGCTTGGCGTCCGTGACAGCGTCACCGGTTGGCCCACCAGTCGGATGTGGCGGTTCTCTGCGTTCGGCACGTCCTGGGCGATGCCGAGATATTTCACTTGCGCATCCTCGAACATCTGGTCGATGGAATAGATAGGGCCGCAGGGCACGCCGGCTGCGTTCAGCTCGTTGACCCAGGTCTCGGTGGACTTCTTCTGCGTCAACTCGTTGATCCTCGCATTGAGCGCGTCGCGGTTCTTGGAGCGTGCCGGCGCCGTGGCATAGTCGGGATCGGTGATGAGTTCGGGCGCCCCGATCGCCTGTGCGCAGCGTTCCCAGATGCGTCCGCCTGTCGTGGCGATGTTGATGTAACCATCCGACGTCTTGAACACGCCGGTGGGGATCGACGTCGGGTGGTTGTTCCCGGCCTGCTGCGCCACTTCCTTTTCCATCAGCCAGCGCGCGGCCTGGAAATCCAGCATAAAGATCTGCGCCTGCAACAGCGACGTTTGTACCCATTGACCCTCACCCGATACGTCGCGTTCCAGGAGCGCCGTGAGGATGCCGATCGCACAGAACAGGCCGGCGGCGAGGTCGGCAACGGGAATACCGACCCGCATTGGGCCGCCGCCGGGCGCGCCGGTCACTGACATCAATCCGCCCATGCCCTGCGCGATCTGATCGAACCCCGGGCGTTTATGGTAGGGCCCGTCCTGGCCGAAGCCGGAGATGCTGCCATAGACAATGCGCGGATTGATCTGGCGGAGACTCTCGTAGTCGATGCCGAGTTTGGCTTTGACATCAGGCCGGAAATTCTCAACCACAACGTCAGCCTGTTCGGCTAGCCGCTTGAATACTTCGAGGCCTTTCGGATCCTTGAGATTGAGCGTCATCGCGCGCTTGTTGCGGTGCAGGTTCTGGAAGTCCGAGCCATGCCGTGGGCCGCCCGGTTGCTCGCCGCCGGCGTCCTCCGTCAATGCATCGATCTTGATGACATTGGCACCCCAGTCCGCGAGCTGCCGCACACAGGTGGGGCCGGAGCGGACGCGGGTGAGGTCGAGAACTGTGAATCGGGACAGGGCTTGCGATGCATGCGGGACGGGCATTACGGGGAGCTCCGGATAGAACGGCGGCGCTACAATAGCGCCGGACAACCTCCCGGCAAGGTCTGCCTCCCGCCAGCAACGGCATGGCGGACTTGATGTTTTGAGTGGCTTGGCGGGGATCGTAAGGGAAGGCGGCCGGGATCTGTTTTGGGACACCCCGCAAGGCCGGGTGCGCTTTTCATATTCGGGTGGCTGCTCCGCGCCAGTGGCCTCTGTGGTCCATGAGAGGCCGCTAGCCGCATGTTTTGGCGCGAGGGCCAAGTATCGACATCCCATCGGGTTGCTGCTAGCCCCCCTCTGTACGCCAAAGGGGTCCCCGGACTTGATCGAAGAGCCAAACGCGCGCGGCAGAGAGAACGTCCCCGCGGGCATTTCGCCCCCGACCCGGGCACGACGGCTGCTTGCGGGTTGGTCCGCCAGCATTTTCCAGATGGTGCTCGGGATCATCCAGCAGGTCGCGCTGGTTCCTGTCTTTCTGCATTTCTGGAACGGCGAGGAGCTGGCCGCCTGGTTTGTCATCTATGCGATCGGCAATCTTGTGCTGGTTGCTGATGCCGGCCTGCAGCTTCGTGCCATCAATCGCTTCTTCTCATTCAAGTCCAGCGTTGATTGCGACGGCCGCACCACGACATTCTATGCTGCGATAATGCGGCTCTACCTCTGGCTTAGCGTCCTGCTCGTCGGTCTGGTGCTGGCAGCGGCGCTGGCTGTTTCGCCGTCCACGGTGTTCCGGTTCGAGGCGATCGAGAATTTCGATGCTGCCTTTGTGGCGATGACGGCGGGTATGCTGCTCACGCTTCCGGCGGGTCTGGTGTCGGCACTCTATCGGGCGCGGGGCCTGTACGGCCGCGCTGTCTGGTTGCAGAGCTTCGGAACGCTGATCGGACAGGTCGCGCAGTTGGTTGCTATTGTCGTGACAGCGAGCTTGTTTGCCGTCACGTTCGCCTATGTCGCGATGCAGATATTGATTGCGGTCTATCTGATCACCATCGATGCGCCGCGCTTGCATCCATTCCTGCGCAAGGCGCGGGGCAGACGTCCCATGCGCTGGATGGTCGGTCAGCTACGCAAGGCGGCGCCGTTCGGAATCGCTGGCGCGACCGAGCTGGCGCTGATGAACCTCCCGGTGCTCCTGGTCAGCGCGCTGGTAGCCGATCGCGTCGCTGTCGCACAATGGGGATTGATCCGCGTTGCGGCTGGGCTATTGCGGGCGCTCTGCCTGCAGGTAACTCTTCCGCTGGCTGCTGAACTCGGCCACGACTATGCTGTTGGTGCGACCGAACGGTTGCGCGCGCTCTACGCCCGCGGTTCGGTATTTGTGGCGGTGCTCGCCAGTGCGGTCGTGTCGGGACTGTTGCCGTTCTGGCCTGATTTCTTCGTGCTCTGGACCCGCGGCGCCATTCCCTACGATCCGTTGCTGGCAAAGACGATGCTGATCGGCACCAGCGTGGCCGCGCCGGCGATCTTGGCGTTAAGCTATGCCAATTACAGCAACCGGGCCGATCTTCTTGTACGCAGCAAGGGGCTGCAGCTCATTGTCTTTCTGGTGCTATCGCTGCTGCTGATCCCTCAACTGGGCCCGCTCGGCGCGGCGGCCGCGATCGTGGCGAGCGATCTCCTGGTTCAGTTCGGTCTCTTGACGCTTGTCATCATGCGTCAAACGCTCATGCATCCGTTCCGTCACCTGGCGTTTCTGGCGGGGGTAATGGGTGCGACGATAATCGCAGGCTGGGGGTTGGGAATTATGATCCGCTCCATGATATCCTGGACCGGCATGCAGGGCTTCTTCGCGGAATGTGCGATCTGGCTGGTGGTTGCAGGAGTGGCGGCGATCCCGTTGCTGATCGGAAATATCCGCGAAAAGATAATCGCGACGATCCCCCGATAGGATCGTCCGCGGTCCTCAATAGATCCGAGGGTAGCGGCGGTACCGCAGTCTCAGAAGGTGCTGCGCGAACTCGCGATGTCCGTCGTCAATCTGGCGCGCAAAATATTCGAGCCTCTCTTTGCCCGCGGTGGCGAGCCGGGCACGTTCCTCGGGTAGGCTGGCCTTGACGATGGCTTCCGCCAGCGAAGCGGGATTGTCGTAGTCGAACAGGATGGCGGCATCGCCGGCTTGCGCCTTGAAGGCTTCGGGATAGATCACGGGCGTACCGACCGACCAGGCTTCGAGCGGCGGCAGATTGGTCGGACCGAAGTAGCTTGCCATCACCAGCGCCGCTGCGTTGCGATAGAGCGGGCCGAGTTCGATAGAGGGAACAAAGCCGAGGATACGCACGCGGTCGCCAAGGCCGAGTTGCGCGGCTAAGGCTTCGATTGCGCTACGCGAACCGCGATCCGATCCACATAGCACCAGCGTTGTCTGTACCCCGTGCTTCTGCAGCAAACTCATCGCCAGCAGGATGGTTGCGTGATTTTTATGAGACCAGAACTGGGCGGGGTAGAAGAGATAGCCGGGCTCAAGCCCGTACTTGCGCAAGATCGCGCCGTCCGCATCCGTTTGCTCGCCAGCCTCACTCGACCGTGTCACATAAGGCGATGGCGAAAACGGGATACAAACCGCACGATCCTGTTCCATCGCATAACGACGGCATAGCGCGTCAATTACCTCCTCGGCGTTGGCGACGACCAAAGCTGCCTTGGTGCTGGCGCTGCGAAAGACGATTTCGCGGCGTTCGAACTCGGCGAATTCGCGCGCCTCGTCGAATTCCGGCGAATCGCGGTGGCAACCGTCGAATATCGTGACGATGAAGGGCAGCTTGTAGAGCACGAGTTGCCAGTTCGACGTCGTCAGGAAATAGACGATGTCGACATGCTCCCGGATCAGCCGCTTTTCAAAGGGCGGACACAGACGCAACGCGTACTGCAGGAGGTCGAACCATCCGCAGTATTTCAGGAACAGGAACAACCGGTCGAACCAGCCAATCCGCAACAGCTTGGCCTCGATGCCGAGTTCAGCCAGGATGGCGATATTGTTCGGCTGAGTAGTGAAGACGGTCACACCAATGTCGGCCGTCTTCGCCCAGCCGCGCAGCCATGTGATATCGCTAAGCCCTTGCTGGAAGCCGCCGCCAACCTCGAGCGGCAACTCCAGCACGACGCCAACGTGAAACTGCCTCACGGTTGAACCGTCTTTTTTCTGGCGATGGAATAAGCCGCCCAGTCTCGCGAGTTCGGCGGGCTGGTCGTCGACAGCCACGCATAGTGACCGATTGGTTCGAAACCGGTCGCGCCGAGAAGCGCCTCGACCTCGAACGGAAACCAGTAGCGGAGGTGGTGTGCTTCGTCGATCCGATGGATCGTCGATGTGGTGAACACGGTCACGTCTATACCGGCTGTTTTTGCCGAGCCGCGCAGCCACGTGATGTCGCTAAGCCCTTGCTGGAAGCCGCCGTCGACCTCGAGCGGCAACTCCAGCACGACGCCAACGTGAAACTGCTTCACGGTTGAACCGTCTTTTTTCTGGCGATGGAATAGGCCGCCCAGTCCCGCGAGTTCGGCGGGCTGGTCGTCGACAACCACGCGTAGTG
Source organism: Bradyrhizobium sp. Crot121 (assembly GCF_059512385.1). NCBI lineage: Bacteria > Pseudomonadati > Pseudomonadota > Alphaproteobacteria > Hyphomicrobiales > Nitrobacteraceae > Bradyrhizobium > Bradyrhizobium sp. Crot121. The sequence continues at coordinate 89,797 of NZ_JCAMOR010000024.1, forward strand.
ACCGACTGGCTCGAAGCCGGTCGCATCGAGAAGCGCCTCGACCTCGAACGGAAACCAGTAGCGGAGGTGGTGTGCTTCGTCGATCCGATGGATCGTCGATTGCGCAACGTCCTCGCAAAACAGCGTATAGTTCACCTGAACGGTCGCGCTGGCCTCATTGTGGTTGGATTGCGCGATCCGGGTGACGCGCAGTGGCGGGCGCTCTACGACCTTGATACGGGTTTCAACGCCTTGCGCGAGCACTGCGCCGCCATACCAATAGTCGAACAGGAGAATGCCGCCCGGCTTGAGCGCAATAGCTGCACTCGCCAGCATATTCTGAAGTCTCGCCCGGCTGGTCTGGTAGCTCGCCACATGGAACAGGGCGACCGCGGCGTCGAAATCGCGCTCCGGACCGGATTCACAGACGTCGCCCTGCCGGAATCGAACGCGTTCCGAGCCGTCGCTCGTGCGCGCCTCGGCCCGGCGGATCATGTCTGCGCTGATGTCGACACCGGTGACGGTCCATCCGCTGCGCGCGAACTCATGGGCGTATACGCCGGTGCCACAACCTAGATCGAGCAACGTGCCGGGCGTCGCGCCATGGTGACGGAGCTGCGCGTCCACAAAGGATGCTTCCGCGGCATAATCCTTGTCCTGGTAAAGGAGGTCGTACCACGGCGCGTAGCGTTCGAAGGCGCTCAAGCGAGGATCTCCTTTAATGCGTGTGCGGATCGCACGATCTGGTCGTCCGTCAAGGCAAGGCCGCTCGGGAGATAGAAGCCGCGGCGCGCGATCCGCTCCGCGTGAGGATGCGAGGCGCGCGCGAACAGGCCGGCCCTGCGCAGGACGGGTTGTTCGTGCATGCACCAAAAGAAGGGGCGGGTGCCGATACCCTTGCCGGCAAGCCGCCGCATCGCTTCCTTGGCGTCGAACTCGACCTCGTCTTTCAGGACGACGCCGTACACCCAATAGATGTTGTCAGCGTAATTGGTCCGCGGGACAGGGCGCTGGATCAGATCGAGCCCTTCCAGGAGCTCGTCATAGCGCCGGCCGATTCGGCGCTTGATGTCGATCATCTCGCCAAGCCGCTCGGTCTGGGCGACGCCGAGTGCGGCCTGCAAGTTGGTCATGCGCGCGTTCCATCCAAGCTCATCATGGACAAAGCGCTGCTCAGGCTTGAAACAGAGATTGCGGAGGCTGCGCAGCCGGTCGGCGAGCTGCGCATCATCGGTCAGGATCATGCCGCCTTCGCCCGTCGTGACGTGCTTGTTCGGATAGAAGCTGAACGTGCTCACGTCTCCAAAACTGCCGCAGGACCGGCCGCGGTAGGTCTGGCCGTGCATCTCGGCAGCGTCCTCGATCACGCGAAGGTCATGCTTGCGCGCCAGCTCCAGGATCGGGTCGAGATCGACTGGCAGGCCGTAGATATGCACCACCATGATCGCGCTGGTCTTTGGCGTGATCGCTGCTTCCACTGCGTCCGCGGTCATATTCCATGTGTTCGGATCACAATCGACCACGACGGGAACAAGTCCGGCGCGGATCACTGCGGATGCGCAGCTGATGATTGTAAACGTCGGGATGATGACTTCGCTACCCGGCTCGAGCGAAAGCGCGTGAACGGCAATATCGAGCGCAACGGATCCGTTGGTGACGGCAACGCCGTGACGGCGTCCCGCGATCTCGGCCATGGTCGACTCAAAGCGCGGAATGAACGGACCTTCGGAGGATATCCATCCGGTGCGAACGCACTCGGCCAGATACTCAGCTTCGTTTCCGTTGAGGAGCGGCGTGTTGACTGGAACGAAATCCTGCGTCACGCAACCGGACCCTTGATCCGCCTCACAGCCGCTGGCGCCTCGGGGAAGCGCGTCTTGTCGCCTTCGCCCGCGTAGGGGCCCTGCTTGATTTCAATCATCTCGAGCGGTTCCAGCACCTCGAATCCGTGCGCACCGCTGCACAGAAGAATGATGTCCCCGGCCGAGAGCACGCGGCTCTCCAGATATTCTTCGCTCTCGGTGTAGAAGTCGACCTGCAGCTTGCCTTTCTGGATCACCAGCACTTCCTGGGTGTAGTGAACCTCGCGCGTCACCTTGTTGTGCCGATGCGGCGCAATGCTCTTGCCCTTGGGGTGGCTCATATAGGCAAGCTGCTGCGACAATTCGGGCGTGGAGAAAAACGTGATTCCCGGTTCCCGAAACGAGGCGCGAACGATGATCGCGTAGAGCTGATCGTTAAAGCGACAGTGTTCGACGCTATCCATCGGTTGACCAAAAAGGTGAGTAAAATCAACCGCAAAGCGGCTATTTTGAGGGCAATGTGGCTGCTTTGCCCCCCGGCGTCAAGGAAATATTCCGTCCATCCCGTCGCGCCGGAGTGGTCACGAATTTTCGACGGCGGCCAGGATTGCGCGGATTCGTTCGCGGTAATTATGCGCCTTCAGCGTGCGGCGCTGACCGGCAGCAGCAATTTCCTTTCGTGCCGCATTGTCCGCGAGATATTGTTCAATCTTTTCGAGGCAGTCGTCGATCGAGCGCCACGCCACGACTTCGTGGTCAAGATCGAACAGCGTGTGCAGATTGTCCTTGAAGTCGGTGAGCAGAAACGTGCCGACGCCGGTCGCTTCGAATAGCCGCACATTTCCGGCCTCCTGGCCGGCCATGTCGATGTGGGAGTTCAGCGTGATGCGAGATCGCCGTAGCGCCTGATACATCTCCGCGCCCCAGGCCTCGCCCTGAAAGCAGCGATGCAGGGGAGAGGAGGCGGGGAGGCCCGGCGCGATGTTGCCGAACAACTTGAGATCGTAACGCGCGGCAACTGCCTCCAATAGCGCGATTCGCTGCCGATGATCGGCCGAGACGGTGCCGACGAAGGAGATGTCGATGTCCAGTGCCGGTGCGGGAGGTAACGCATCGTTTACGGTGGGCTCGAAGGCGAGGTGGCTCACTTCGGCACGGACGCCGTGGCCTCGGAAGAACTCGACCGTGGCTGTCAGTTGCGAGATCAAGAGGTCATAGACCCGCCAATCCTCGCCGTGGGTCGGTGAAATCCCGATCTGGCCAACGAGTTTAGGCTTGCCGATTCCCTTGATGCGCCGCATCAGCGCAGTATCGATGTGAAACGTGTCTTGGTTCAGCACCAGATCCGGCCTGAAATCCTCGATTTGGGCGAGCAGGATTTTTTCCGCCTGCGCATCGAGCTTGGGGCTGAGCCCAATTTTCCGGGCGAACGGCCGCAACATCGGCTTGAACGGCGCGACCGCTTGCAATAGCCACGCAGGAAGTCGGTTGCTGGCGCCCATGGCCGGCTCGGTGACTGCCACGGCCATGCCGTGCTCCCGCGCCCAGGCTGCCTGCATCCAGGAGTTGTTGACGTGGATTTCCGCCGCGGAATGACCCCAGCCGTTGAAATTCCTCGAGTAGAAGTCGGCGACCCCGAATAGGCTGGCATTGCGCGCCGCCATTTGCGCGGCGTAGGGTCTATTCTCAAGATCGGGCTGCTTGCGATAGAGCCAAGCGAGGAAGCGCGGATAATCCGCATTGAGGACGAGTATCCGCATGGTTTCTCAGATTCGCGATCTCTAGCTGTATCTCTGCCAAACTTCTAAGCGCGGTCTTGCCGTTTGCCTAACCACGCATGGGTCATTATACGCCGACCTCAAGTGATAACTCTCGCTTGGCCGCGTTCTTGCCTGCTTATAGCGATGACTGCGCCTGCGAGCTAATGGCTAACCACATTTGGCAGCTTCATTCAGCGCCCGGCAGACAAGCTGAGAGCTCTATCCGCATCAGCCCTGCGCGGCAGCGAACTGCCGCCAGCTTTCATTTTGGCGGCCAAGCCTTCGATGGGACCGCTTCTACAATTAGAGAATTGACGGCTCGGCGAAACCGCTCACGTTCGGCAGATTCGCGAGAAAGTTGGAGCCGAGTCTGTTGAACAACCTGGCGGCTGCAGATACCGTGCGCGAAAAATACCGGGGCGACGATGGACTGGTACTATTGTGCTTACGCCGAGTTCGGGATAGTGATGGCTGCCTAACCCAAGGTTGTAGGCCCGCTGCTTTGTCATGTTTTTGGAAATTTCATTGAATTGGCCGATTCTGTGGCTTGCCGACCGCAACGGTCCGACTCGAGCACGGAACTCGCGGTGAAAAGGCCGGAGCCTTTCGAGGCTGTCTTCGGCAAAGTTCGCAGGGGCCGCAAGTAGCGTTCTGTAGCTAACTGGATGGTTATGCTTGATGAGAAATCCACACCGGCAATTGCCTCTCGGCCAATTGTACTGGTAACGGGAGCAAATGGTTTCGTCGGCCGTCACCTAACCCCTGTACTGTCACGAGCAGGCTGGACGGTTCGGCGTGCCGTCCGAAGTTCCAGGTCATCCATTGATGATGAAGTCGTTGTTGGATCGATCGGACCTTCGACCGACTGGTCGGAGGCGCTGACCGGAGTACAGGCCGTGGTTCATCTGGCGGCGCGCGTACACCAGGTCAACGAAGAGAGCGCGATAGACGTTTACCGAACGATCAATGTTGAAGGTACGTTACAGCTCGCTCGATCTGCTGCAAAGGCAGGTGTCAAGCGGTTTGTCTTTGTAAGTACCATGCTGGTTCATGGGAGTTGCACCGATGAACGCGCTCCGTTTCGAGAAACTGATGAACTCGCACCGCGGGGGGTCTACGGGGTCTCAAAAGCAGAGGCTGAGCTTGGATTGAAGCAATTGTCTTCGGATTTGCCGATGAGCCTCACCGTCGTCCGGCCGCCACTAGTCTACGGACCAGGGGCTTTGGGCAATTTCCATCTCTTGGTCAAAGCGGTCCGCTCGGGAACTCCACTCCCGTTCGGCGCGGTTCATAATCGACGTGCCTTCGTGGGTGTGCAGAATTTGGCCTCCTTCATCGCAAACAGGCTTACGCGCAACGAAAAGCCTTTCGATGTATTTTTGGTGGCCGACAAAGAGCAGGTCTCAACACCGGAATTCATTTTTAGGCTGGCACGGGCGATGGACAGAAAGGCGCGGCTTTTTCCAGCTCCGCGCAAAGCGCTGGAACTCCTGCTGCGCGCAAGTGGCAGGCCTCGAATCCGTGACAGCCTGATTGGCGGCCTGGAAGTTGATCTATCAAAGCTAACAGCGACCGACTGGCAGCAAGAGCTTACTATGGACGAAGGGCTTTCCATTGCGGTTCGAACAGCCGACGTGTGAGCAGGAATAACTGCGCCATCAGCAGCGCTGCCGGGCGTAAGGATTAAGTGGCGTGGACACTGATCGCATCGATAAGGTTGCAGCAAAAGTGACGACGGTGGGGTAATTTTGGGCGTTTTTTTGAAGTGGGTGGCGACGCGGCGGAGCTGCTTGAGTTTTGAGAAGCTACATTCCATCAGTTGGCGCTTGGCTTAGAGATGTTTGTCGAGTGAAATATATGACCGCGCGTAACGGGTTGTTGGGTGTAACAGCGGGCGCGCCTTTGGCAGACATGGCTTGGCGCTGGTGATCGGCGTCATAGGCTGTGTCGGCCATGACGACCTCGGCGGGTAATCCCTCAATCAACGCGGCAGCACGGGGTGCATCACCCTTCTGTCCTGCGGTGAGCGTGAACCGCACCGGACCGCCCAAATCGAGAACGGCCAAGTGTGTCTTGGTGCGCCTGGGCTTTGTCCAACGGATACAATCCGAAAGAGATCGCAGGCATTCGCTAGGTTGCGGGCCGTAAACCAACAAAAAGGAGAGCGAAATGACCGATCGATTTGGCAGCTACGCGACCCGATTGAGTTGCAGGACGATTCGCGCGCGCCTATTCCGCCAAAATGCTTCTGTGGTCTTGCTGCTAATTCCGGTAAAGAAGGGTCTCCCAGAGATTGGGGCAACTATGGATTTAGAGCCGGACACTATGGGATTGATCGTCAATTTGACCGCCCTTATTGTCTTTGTATCCTTCATCCTTCGCGTTCGGTGGAAAAAGCAAAGTGATTAACACCAGCTGGTTCATCGGCGCTGCTTTGAGCGCTCTGATCAGTGCTAACGCTATTTTCGTCATCGTCTATGGTAGCATTGGTACTGCCGGTAATGCGTTTTTTAGCGGTGCGGTGTTCTCACTTTCAATCGCTGTTATATTTTTCCTGAGCTTTCGGCGAATCGTCGTTATGCCCGCCGACTACTTATTCGGCGCCTTCCTGTTGGTGATCGCTGCCTCGATGGCTGTGAACGGGCGGACCAGTAGCCCCAAAGAATACGCTCTGTTGTTGTTGGTGCTAGCGACCTATCCGGCCTTTCGCATGATTCCTTTTTCAAGGGTCGAAGAGGTTCGTAACGATTTCGTATGGTTTGTAAGCGCCATCGTCGTTGTCGGCACGATACTGACCGGCTATAGCCTAGCTACCGGCTCCAGATACAGCGCGGGTGGCCATCCCTTCGTGATCGGATTTGCCGATGCACCGACCCAATTCTTTTCCGCGATGTGCTTCGTGGTGGTTGCGCTGACAAGTAGGCGATTAACATTGCGTAGCACTTTTTGCATCTGTGCTTTGATCTTCGTGCCGCTAACCATATTCTCGGCATCCATGGTGCGAGCTTTGTTCATTGCGCTGGTAGGCAGTCTAATTTTGGTGGCCATTCTTTCGACGTCCAAACAGCGAGCCTATGTGGTCGCGGTTATACTGACCGTTTGCGCCGCGGTCTTAACCGCTCCGCCGGTTCAATTAACAATCGCGGCGAAATCTACTGCAGCCGTCGTTGAAGGAGCAGGTGGAGGTGATACCAACCAGAACATGACGGCTAGCTGTAATTTAGATGTCAACAAAGCGGATTCGATTGCCGTCCGCAAAATATTGCTGGCTGACAGTTTATACTTTGCGCAGCGTTCCGGCCCCATCGGATTTGGGCTCGATAGCTTTCCTAAACTTGAGTGTATTGACATTTTCCAGGTCCACAATTCTTTTCTGCAAGCAGCGGTAGAGTTTGGTTGGCTTGGCGGTGTCATCTTATCGGCTCTGGTTGCGGTCGCCGGGTTGCCGCTATTGCGGCTAGCATGCAGAGACGAAAGCGCGCGGTTTGTGGTGTGTAGCTTTGCGTTGGCGGTTGCAATCGCCATGGTACACGGCAGAATAAGCCGTGACTTCGCCTTGTTCGCCTTTATGGGGTGGGCGGTCAATATCAAGGAGCATTACCGATCAAGTTCTAGCCAAGGCCCGCTAGGGGGCAAATGTCATGAGATCGGCTAGCTGCGTTCGCAGCGCTATTATTGCTGCATCTGATGCTGACGGTACTGTCGATCAATTGGGCTGCAGCTAATTTCCTAATTCAGATCACCGGCTTTACAATGCGTGGCAGTCACATTGCAGGCCGGGCAGCGCGTGCCGGCGCCACCGCACGAGCAGGCATCGCCTTCTGATGGAGGGTCAGGGTGGTCCTCGCAGCGCGTGCATTTCAAGGCGAACAACTCCGTACCCTACGGCGTGATCTTCGCATTGGTGCCGCGCTCGTGCATCCAGAGCTATTCGCCGAACATTGGTAGGAGTGCTTCGGTTGCATCCGATCCGAAAGATCCGCCACATGCACACAGCGATACTTTGGTACGGAACTTGATCGGAGGAATCTCCGCGATAGCTCGAACAAGACAATAGGCGGATCGTCGCGGCTTAACGGACTAAATTGGGTTCACTTCGTCCTAGAACATCGAAATAGATACTCTTCACACGGCGCATGAATGTCTTTTGGTCGTAGAGGTCTTTGGCGCGCCTCCTTCCTGACTGGCCTAACCGTGAAGCGAGCGAGGGATCTCGGAGGACTTCAGTTAGCGCTGAAGCCAGCGCGCTGGGATCATTCGGCGCAATTGTCAGGGCTTCTAAATTGTGTCTTGCGATATGCGGCACCGCGGTAGGCAAGGTCGTATTTATAATAGCTAATCCGGCTGCCATCGCTTGCAACTGAACCAGCCCGAAGGCTTCGGCCTGCGTTACCGAAGGGAACGCGAGAACTTGCGCGGCATGCAAGTATGACTTTACTTCGCTGTCACTAATGGTTCCGAGAAACGTGACACGATCAGAAACCCCGGAGTTAGCGGCCATCTTTTCGAGCTCGCTTCGAAGGGCTCCTTCTCCGATGAGCACCAATTGTCCCTCGACCGCCTTGAGGGCCTCAATCAGTACAGCAAATCCTTTGTAGGGAACCAACCGCCCCAGAGCGAGGATCAATCTGGGGTACTTCCGTCTCAACTCGTCCGCCTTTGTTTTCTCCTGAGATGAGCAGCATGACCAATAGTCGATGTCGATACCGTAGGGCGCAACGACGCATTTTGCTCTGAACGGCTGGAGAAAGCGAGAATTGTCTATTGATGACTGATCGGCAACGATAATCCGATCCGCGCGATCCAAGGTCCGGGTGATTGCGGGAGCGAGAAGCATTAGCAGCTGAGGATAGGTTGTGATGTCAGCGTGCCAAAACACGACGAGGCCTACACGGCTCGAAAGTCGCGAAATTGCAAGATCGGCGAGCGGAAACGGTGCATGGTGAACCACGATATCGAAATCGAGTGCGCGACGACGAAGGGCAAAAGGATAGCTCGGCGCTAAAGGCGTCGAAAACAATGTGCCCAGGGATCCCACAGCCTCTACGGGCGTGCCATCGATGGTCTCGCGCCGAAAGCGGCCGCGCGTACGGGCGACGAGCACGCGATTGTCAATCGACTCTCTGGACTCGCGACTTAGAACCGAGATTACGGAGGGCACTCCGCCCTCAAGGTCGCCGCGATATACCTTGTAGGTGTGGAGAATTTTGAGCGGCTCAATCGTCATTGGTCCGAGCTGTGGTACATATGCTGTGGACCTAGCAAACTGAGGGTACGGTCGGTCGTAAACAGACGCGGCTGTCCTTCCCGATCTTCACGCCAGAGGAATGGAGGTCTTTTCTACGAATTCCTGTCTATTTTATACGTAATTCAACTGGGGTGCTAGACTTACGTAGCGAATTTTGTTGGCGTCGGCTCGGATCATAGCAAGGGGCCTCGCCGAAAACCGCGCGGCGCCGGGCCGGAGTGATCCGCATGGGGGACCCGTACGCGAAAAAGAGATCAGTAAGTCGGGAGGGAGAAATGGACGAGTTGACACTCATGGTGAAGCGCTGGCTTGCGACAAACGCCATTCCCGAGGAGGGCTTTGCGCTCGTATTGAATTTCAGGAACGCCCATGGCGGGATGCAATGCGAAAAAGCGGTTCGGCGCGAGATGATTGAAGCTGAGCCGAACCGGTTGGCTCGTCTGTCCTTGTACGATGAGTTCGAAATGAACGGCATCACAGTGCGGGTCAAAAGTCCGTTGCACTACTTCTAACTCTCGCAGCGCTGTCGGCTCCCACCAGAGACAGTGACCCTTGTTCGCCTACGTGAACAAGCCAGCATCGACTACCTGAAGCGTCATTGGCGGAAGAAAGCACTTTTGCGTCCGCTCGCGGTGCTCAAGTCTCACTTGATTTTCGGCTCAGCGGGCTCGCGGGTAACTCTCAGCTTCAACCGTGGTGAGGTCTGGTAGACCTGCTGCGGGGCGGCCTCGCGATACCGGCGTCGGTTGACTCAATTCGGCCGCTTTTTCGCCCACTTTGTGGCAAAAGGGGCCACCCCACCGGTATCTTCTGAAATATGAGAAATTCCTATCCGCTTTAGAGCGAAGTTCGCAAGCTGACTCGATTAAAGAGGTGCCCCCACCGCGGGGAATTGTAAATGCTCGCTGCACCAGCTAATGCTTCGAGCTGGCACCGGACGTCGTTTCGGGCCTATGCCTCCACCGGTGCGCGGAAGATCACATTCCATTTTATAACCAGGGACTGAAACCTGAATGTCTAAGAAAACCGCCCTGATCACCGGCGTCACGGGACAAGACGGAGCTTACCTCGCAGAGCTGTTGCTCTCTAAAGGCTACAGCGTGCATGGCATCAAGCGGCGAACCTCGCTATTCAATACCGACCGCATTGATCACCTCTATCATGACCTGCATGAAAAAGGTCATGACTTCACGCTGCATCATGGAGATTTGACCGATTCGTCGAACCTCATTCGCATTGTACAGCAGGTTCAGCCCGACGAGATCTACAACCTTGCGGCGCAGAGTCACGTGGCCGTGTCGTTCGAGGAGCCGGAATACACGGCCAACTCCGACGCGCTGGGGGCCCTCCGCCTGTTAGAGGCGATTCGCATTCTCGGGCTGCAAAAGAAGACGCGCTTCTACCAAGCCTCGACCTCGGAGCTTTATGGACTGGTTCAGGAGGTACCGCAGAAGGAAACCACTCCGTTCTATCCGCGCTCACCCTATGCCGTCGCGAAGCTCTATGCCTATTGGATCACCGTGAACTATCGCGAGGCCTACGGCTTCTACGCCTGCAACGGCATTCTCTTCAATCATGAATCGCCGATCCGCGGCGAGACGTTTGTCACCCGCAAGATCACCCGCGCGTTGGCGCGCATCAAGCTCGGGCTACAGGAGAAAGTCTATCTCGGTAACCTTAATGCGCTTCGCGACTGGGGACACGCTCGTGATTACGTGGAGATGCAGTGGCTCATGCTGCAGCAGAAGGACCCGGAGGATTACGTGATCGCCACTGGCGAGCAGCATTCGGTCCGCGAATTCGTCGAGGTCGCTGCTGAGGAAGTCGGCATCTCGATTCGCTGGCAAGGTGCCGGCGTCGACGAGAAAGGTTATGATGCCGCGACCGGCAAGTGCATCGTCCAGGTTGATCCGCGCTACTTCCGGCCGGCCGAAGTCGAGACGCTGCTCGGTGATCCCTCCAAGGCCAAGCGCAAGCTCGACTGGTCACCGTCGACATCGTTTTCGCATCTGGTGAGGGAGATGATGCAGGAGGATTTGAAGTCCGCACGGCGCGATGAGCTCGTCAAACAGCACGGCTACAGCCACTTCAATTACCACGAGTAAGAATGGACTCAGTTCGCTGAGGTGGGGCCGGCTTTGTGATCGCAACGCGCGCAAGCTGGAGAGGGCAGGCCAAGGAACTAACACGAGCGGATGGGGACGAGTCGTTGGCGAAAATCGCATTGGTAACTGGCGCGACCGGACAGGACGGCCGCTATCTCGTAGACCTGCTCCTGGCCAATCGCTATGTCGTTCATGCACAGTCGAGGCGAGCACCGCCGCCCGGCGCGGCTGACGGAGTCCGGTGGCATATCGGCGATCTCACGAGCAGTGCGTTTCTTGAGCAGCTCATCGTGGACACGCGGCCGGACGAGATCTACAATCTCGCTGCGGTATCCCGACCGATCATGTCATGGCAGTTTCCACGAGAAACCGCGGATGTTAACGCCTTCTTGCCGCAAAACATCTGTGAGTTGTTACTGAAACATAAGCCGGACTGCCGTCTGTTCCAAGCATCGTCGTCAGATATCTTTGGCGACGGCTTCAGCGAGCGTCAAAATGAGCAGACCCATTGTGTGCCGAAATCGCCTTATGCTGTCGCGAAGCTCTACGGCCATCGTATTATCGGTGCCTATCGGAAGCAGTATGGCCTTCATGCCTGCTCGGGTATCCTGTTCAATCACGAGAGCCCTTACCGACCGCTGTCATTCGTGTCGCAGAAGATCGCCTACGCGGCCGCGGCCGCGGCGTGCGGGCTGAAAGATACACCAGAACTCGATGAGCGCGGCCGTCCTATCCTCTCCGATGGTAAGCTTCTGCTCGGGGACCTGGGCGTACGGCGCGACTTCGGGTTTGCCGGCGATTACGCCGAAGTCATGCACATGGTTCTGCAACATCCGACGGCCGACGATTATGTGATCGGCACCGGCGAAGATCACTCAATCCAGGAGTTTTGCGAGCTCGCCTTCCGGTCGGTCGGGCTGGACTGGACCGATTACGTCAGTGTCGATCCAAAACTGATTCGAAAGACGGACAGTCACTATACGCATGCGGACCCGGCGAAGCTCCGGTCCGTTTTCAACTGGCATCCGAAAGTCACCTTCCCGGAGCTCGTCTCGACAATGGTCGAGATGCAGGTCAAGAGAGTTCGGGATGACATCGCGTTAGAGCGATCTCGCAATTCCGTTACGAAGCGAATCTGATCGTGCGGATGAGTGTCTCGATGCGTGTTCTTCACGGCTATAAGTTCTATAGGCGCGACCTCCACGGCGGAATTCCAGCACGTCATTGCGATTGTTGGCGAGGTTCCGGCGGGCCGGCTTCGAAACAGTTATCCTGGTCCGCGCCCACGCCGAATAGAACCAATCATTTTCTCTGCGGCGGACACAGACGATTGGCATCGGAAGCCGATGAGCGGAGTTTCGTTCCGTGACCACTTTATCGAAGCAAATGAGCGATGGTAGATCGCACCCTGAGATGGCGAAGTCCATGATCGTATGCGGGCAGAGGCAAGGGCAATTGCATCTTGCGATCAACGACGTCATCGATGGCGCCGCGCTGTGGCCGCTCTGGGGCAAGCTCGGATGGAACGATATTCTGCAACGCTACCGGCGCTCGCTGCTCGGCCCACTTTGGCTCACCGCCAGTATGGCGATCATGGTGGTAGCGCTGGGGGTCATCTATGCGCAGATCTTCAAGATCGCGCTGCACGATTTCATGCCGTTTCTTTGCGTGGGATTGCTTGTCTGGGGCTTCATCAGCTCCATGCTGACCGAAGCGGGAACTTTGTTTACGGGGGCGGAATCCTACATCAAGCAGATCCGACTCCCGTATTCCGTCTACGTCTATCGGTTCATCTGGGCCAAAATCATCATTTTCGCGCACAACTTTGTCATCTATTTTGGCATCCTGCTCTATTTCCAGATCTGGCCGGGTGGCACCGCTCTATTTGCTATTCCGGGATTTCTCTTGGTAGTACTCAACGGCGCGCTCACCAGTCTTTATCTCGGTATGGTTTCCGCGCGCTTTCGTGACATTCCTCAGATTGTTGCCAGTGTGGTGCAGATCCTTTTCTTTTTGACGCCGATCATGTGGAAGCCAGAATTGCTCGGGGGCAACTCTGTTCTGATGAACTTGAATCCATTCTATCATATCGTCGAATTGGTTCGTGCGCCGATGCTGGGGCAGATGCCTTCTGCCGTCAACTATGGAGCCGTAATCCTTATCACGGCAGCCAACTTTCTGCTGGCCGCCGCATTTTTCGTCCGCTTCCGGGCGCGTATCTCCTACTGGGTCTGAGTTGATGTCGCTACCCGTTCTCGGCCTTGATCACGTCAGCGTTTCGTTTCCAGTCTACCATGGCGGCTCGCGGTCGCTGAAGAAAAGCCTGTTGTCTCGTGGCTCCGCGGGCCGTATCGCCCGTGACGCTAACGATCGGATCACGATCGATGCGCTGCGCGATGTGTCCTTTTCGCTTGATAGCGGTGATCGACTTGCGCTGATTGGAGCGAACGGTGCTGGCAAGACCACGTTGCTGCGGGTGATGGCGGGCATTTACGAGCCCATGGCGGGCATTGTAACCGTGCACGGGCGCATCTCCCCGATGTTTGACATCGGGCTGGGCATTGATGCCGATCTGAGTGGGTATGACAATATCCGCTTGCGCGGCCTGCTGCTAGGATTATCGTCGGGCGAGATTGATCAGCTGTTACCCGGTATCGCGGAATTCACGGAACTTGGCGACTACCTCGACATGCCCGTGCGAACCTATTCGTCGGGCATGACGCTGCGACTTACCTTCGCCGTCGCCACCTGTTTCGAGCCGGAGATTCTTCTGATGGACGAGTGGATTCTCGCGGGGGATGCGCATTTCATGGACAGAGCGCAAGCGCGTATCGACTCTTTTGTTCAGAAGGCGAGCGTTCTCGTGCTGGCGTCACATAATCTCGAGGTCTGCCGCAGGTGGTGCAATAAGGGGCTTTGGCTACAGCAAGGCCAGATTCGGTCATTTGGCGAGATTGCGAGTGTAATTGAAAGTTACCGAGCGTCGGCAATCTGAGACGCCTTTGATCGGGCGCTTGTCACCGCTTCTTCATGACGGAACGCGGATTGCTAAGGACAATGAAGCGAACAGCGCTTGCCGTTAGCGGCTGTGGGCAAATGCTACACCGGCGACGGCCTGATCGTAGCGAGCTTCCTTACTCATGATAGGCAGGGGCGATGCTTCTGATCAGCCGAAACACTGCACGGAACAGGAAGCTTTAATGTTCATCTCATACGCGCAGAATTTCGAGGACGTTATCCTGTGGCGTGCACTTAAGCACGTCGAGCGCGGCTTCTATATTGACATAGGCGCGCAGGATCCAGTGATCGACTCAGTAAGCCTCGCTTTTTATGAGCGGGGCTGGCGGGGTGTTCACGTCGAGCCAAACGACGGCTATGCAGACAAACTGCGCCAGGCGCGTCCGGACGAAGTGGTGATCCAGTCCGCGATCAGCCGGGAGGCAGGTGAGATCGTATTCTTCGAGATACCAGATACCGGCCTGAGCACGGGAGAAGAAGAGATAGCCCGGAAGCATGAGGTTCAAGGCCGTACTGTCAAGCAAGTAACCAAGCCGTCGCAGCCACTCTCCGCAATTTTGGATTCTTACAAGGATCAGAAAATCCATTGGTTGAAAATCGACGTAGAGGGTATGGAGGACCAGGCAATAGAAAGCTGGGTCCCATCCGGGGCGCGACCGTGGATCGTCGTGGTCGAAAGCACCAAGCCAAATTCACCTGAATCGAATCATGGACTATGGGAGCCCAAGCTGTTGAAGCTTGGCTACGAACTTTGTTACTTCGACGGGCTGAACCGCTTCTATGTGAGTGTCGAACATCCAGAGCTCACGAACAGTTTCGGGCCGGGTCCGAATTTTTTTGACGATTTTGCCTTGAGCGGGACAGCTTCGGCGCCATTCTGTCACAAGATCAACGCCGAAGCTGCTGGGTTGCGGTCAAAGCTCAGTGAATCACAAAATGCCAAGGTAGCGCTCGAAGCTGTTCTTGCCGAAGAGAAAGGTGCCAAAGCCGCAGTGGAAGCTAGCCTCGCCGGAGAGCGAGCCGCCAGGACAGTGCTAGAAGACCATCTCGCCGCGGTCCATGCTTCAACCTCCTGGAAGATCACCGCACCTCTGCGCGGCGTAAAGAACGGCGTTTCAGCGGCGGGGCGCTTCGGTGCCCGATCGAGATCGCTTGCGCACGGCGTCCGTGCGTGGGTGACTCTGAAGTCCGGCTCACGCCCACGCCGTGTGGCGCAGCGCGCCGTTACCGGGTTGGCCGGGTACGTCAAGGGTCGGCCTTACCTTGCAAATGGGGCACGATCGATCTTGAGGCGTTTTCCCGCGGTGCGAATCCGGCTGCAGGCCGTCGTTCACAACGATCCGGAACTACTTCCCGCGCCTTCCACCTTCGGGTGGACGCGAGATCGAACTGATTCCTCTCAGTATTTCAAAAGCCGAGAACTGGACGTCAGCGGCGAGCCCTGTGGAGTCCAGCGTGTATACCGGCAGATCAGGCTAGCACGCCGGCATGAGCTTGATAACCGCTAGTGCGGAGCAGGTAGTAGAATGAAACTAGTTATAGACCTGCAGGGCGCACAGTCCCGTAGCAGACACAGGGGTATAGGCCGTTACTCGTTGGCGCTCGGGCAGGCCATGGCGAAACAAGCTGGCGCCCATGAAGTCTGGCTTGCATTGAATGACGCTTTTCCCGATACGGTCGAGCCGTTGCGAGCGGCTTTCGACGGGTTGGTCCCACAGGACCGGATCGTGGTCTGGCAGACGCCCACACCCGTCAGTGGAAACCATCGAACCAATGACTGGCGCCGGCGAACCGGCGAAATCCTGCGCGAGGCTTTTCTCTCCAGTCTGAGGCCGGACATTGTGCATGTTTCCAGTCTCTTTGACGGCTATTTCGATGATACTGTGGCTTCGGTCGACTCTTTTGCAGACGGCCATAAAACCGCGGTCACGCTGTTTGATCTCATTCCTCTTGTCCACCAGGATGACTATCTTCCCGAACAGGCGATGCGGACATGGTATTACAATAAGCTCGGCAGCATGCGCCGTGCAGGTCTGTGGCTGGCTATTTCGGAGTCTTCCCGTCGCGAGGGGATTGATCTGTTGAATTTGCCGACTGATAAGGTCGTCAATATTTCGACGGCGGCGGATGCACAGTTTCGTGCGATCGACCTGACCAAAGATCGCGAACACGCCATACGTCGGCGTTATGGCCTCGTTCGTCCGTTCGTGATGTATACCGGCGCCACAGATCCGAGAAAGAATTTGGCCCGGTTGTTCTCGGCCTACAGCAGCCTTCCGGCCAGTCTGCGGCAACAACACCAGCTTCTGGTTGTTTGTCCTGCAGTAGATTTTGAAGTTGCCACACTCAAGCAGGAAGCTCAGCGGCAAGGTCTCGGCCCCGACGAGCTGGTCATTGCGCCATTTGTCTGCGACGATGATCTCGTAGCGCTGTACAATCTCTGTACCGTCTTCTGCTTTCCATCGCTGCAGGAAGGCTTTGGCTTGCCCGCCCTCGAAGCCATGCAATGCGGCGCGGCCGTCATCGGCTCCAATCGGTCAAGCATTCCGGAAGTGATCGGCCGGGCCGACGCGCTGTTCGATCCGTTCGACGAGCAAGATATCGCGGCGCGTCTCGATCAGACGTTGACAGATCCCGATTACCGAAAAAGCCTCAAGAAGCACGGCCTGGAACAAGCCTCAAAGTTCAGTTGGGGAGAAAGCGCCCGCCGCGCCTGGGCTGCTTTTGAAGAGCACAACGAGGAGATGAAGGCTTCTGAGCGGCGCTTCACCATTGCAGAGTCTGGGAAGCGCCCACGCCTTGCTTATGTTTCTCCGTTGCCTCCCGAGCAGAGCGGGATAGCGGATTACAGCGCAGAGCTGATACCGGAGCTGGCCCGCCACTATGACATTGACGTGATCGTAGATCAGCCCAAAGTAAGTGACCTGGAGGTCATCGCGAACTGCCCAGTTCGCGAACCGGCCTGGTTTGCGGATAACGCTCCGAGCTACGACCGTATCCTGTATCACTTCGGCAACTCGCCGTTTCACAAGCATATGTTCGACTTGTTGGAGCGCTTTCCTGGCACGGTCGTGCTGCATGACTTCTTTCTTAGCTCAGTTGCTTTCCACCTGGAGCGCCATCTAAATTGGAAGGGCTTTTGGACGAGACTGCTTTATTCTTCTCACGGCTACTCCGCAGTGAATGAGCGCCCGCCTGGGGACGACGACTTGAGAGATGCCGTCGCCAAATACCCAGTCAATCTCACGGTACTGCAGAACGCATATGGGACCATTGTCCATAGCGAGCATTCGCGGCAGTTGGCACGAAACTGGTATGGAGACGCTCTTCCCAGCGATTGGAAAGTCATCCCGTTCGCGCGGCGTCTGCCGCAGCGCAATATCCGTCACATTGCCCGAAGTGTCCTCGGATTTGATGACGATGACTTCGTGCTGTGTTCGTTTGGCATGATCGCCCCAACCAAGCTCAATCGCCGCCTGTTGGAAGCCTGGTTGCAAAGCAAGCTCGCACGCGATCCGAACTGTCATCTCGTTTTCGTGGGCGCGACAGACGGCAAAGAATACGGGGTAGAATTTGGCCGGACCATTGCTTCTTCGCCCTTCCGTGATCGCATCAAAGTCACTGGCTTCGCTACTGATGAGACTTACCGACAGTATCTTCAGGCAGCCGACGCAGCAGCACAGCTGCGTACCCTCTCACGTGGAGAAACCTCCGCTGCCGTTTTCGATTGCATGGCGAATGCATTGCCAACGATTGTGAACCGGCATGGGTCCCTCGCCGAACTGCCGGAAAGCAGTGTGCTCATGTTACCGGATGAATTCACCAATGAGGAACTGGTCGGCGCAGTGGAGTCGTTGCGGACAGAGCCCAAACAAAGACGAGCGTTGGGGGAGCATGCTCGGTCTTATGTGCAGACGTACCATTCCCCCCGTCTCTTAGCCGACCAATACCGCGAGGCCATCGAGCACTTTCAGTCCGAGGGCTACGAGGCACTGAAGCAAAGAGCGTTCGCAGCAGCGGCCGCGATTAATCCCACACATGCAGACGAAGAGGACTGGCTCTCGCTCGCGCGAGCAATGAATCGCAATTTGCCGGTGCGATCGGATCGGCGACAGCTGCTGCTCGACATTTCCGGTTTGGCCCAGCACGATCTCAAGACGGGTATCGAGCGCGTCTCGCGCAGCGTCCTGAAAGCTTTTCTAGACGATGCGGCGCAAGGTTTTCGCGTAGAACCCATTTACGCAACCTCCGGCCGGTCCGGATACCGGTATGCCCGAAGTTTTACCTCACGGTTCCTGGGGTGTCCGACGGACCTGCTGGAAGATGCGCCCGTCGAAGTCCGACGCGGTGATGTGTTTCTGGGTCTCGATCTCCAGCATTATCTTGTGCTCGCCAACTCTGAGTTCTACGCCGATCTGCGCCGACAAGGAGTCGCGGTCAACTTCGTTGTCTACGATCTGCTTCCGATTCTGCTGCCACATGCATTTCCCGATGGTGCGGCGGACCTCCATGCTCGCTGGCTGTCCGTCTTGGGTACCTACGCCGATAACCTGATCTGTATTTCCCGTTCTATCGCGGACGAAGTGGCCGATTGGCTGGATGCAAACCGCATCGAGCGCAAGCGGCCTCTGAGGATCCAATGGTTCCATTTAGGCTCCGATTTCGAGAGGAGCGTTGCGACTAAAGGGCTGCCCCATCAAGCTGGGGAGACGCTTGCAGCCCTCTCCGCTCGGCCAAGTTTCCTGATGGTGGGAACTATCGAGCCCAGGAAGGGCTACTCACAGACGCTGGAAGCTTTTGATCAGCTGTGGCGGGAAGGGAAAGACGTCAAGCTGGTAATTGTAGGCGCGGAAGGGTGGAAGCACCTGCCGCCGAACCAGCAACGTACAATTCCTGAGTTGGTTAGGAAGCTGCGCTCCCATCCCGAACTTGGCAAGCGCCTGTTCTGGTTGGAGGGCATAAGCGACGAATATCTCGAAAAGATCTATGGCGCGTCCTGCTGCCTGATTGCAGCCTCGGAAGGGGAGGGGTTCGGGCTGCCGCTGATCGAGGCGGCGCGCCACAAAATTCCAATTCTTGCGCGCGATATTCCCGTGTTCCGCGAAGTTGCTGGCGACCACGCCGACTATTTCAGCGGCAAGGAGCCCTCAGACCTCGCCCAGTCGATCGTTAACTGGTTGGCACTCTATGACCGCGACTGTCACCGCAGGTCCGAAGGCATGCCATGGCTGAGCTGGGCCGACAGTGTCGATCAACTCAGGGCGGCTCTCTTCGGAGAGGTGAGGTACAAGACATGGCCGTGAATCGGCCTGCAAAAATTGGTTGCGAGGGTCAGTTTTGGAGTCTGATTCACTTCCGATGAAGTTCACTGGCGACTTGTGGTTCTCAAACGGAGAATCTGCGCCATGTGGACGGACTTTCGGATTTCGTCGCTAGTCTAGTGCCGAGCGGTTTGGCGTTCGATGGCGCAAGTGATTCAACTCACTCACTTATTCTGGTTGTTCGGTCGGAAGCTGCGGAAGCCGAGTGCCCTTGTGCCCGACAGTCTCGGGCCGAATTCACAGCTGGTGCGTCCGGTACGTTGCTGATCTGCCGTCAGCGGGCAGAAGCGTGCATCTCCGATTGTACACGCGGCGTTCACGTGTAGGTGCCGAGATCGGCACAAACTCGACCTCGCAGTGAACGACGTTGGTACTCTGCAAACTTGTTGCGCGCCTAGAAGAGCGGGATCTTGGAAGCCTTGAATGTCGGGCTCTAGGAAGTCGTGCGCCCGACATTGGATAGCACGTCGTCAAGCCGCGATGTTTTACCCGCTCCGTTCGAACTGTTCTCAGTCCAGACAGGTGGTTGTGGTGGATGTTGGAATCGTCTTGGTTTGGACCGTTAGGCTTAGAACGGACGCAGTGCATACTGCTATCACGGAGCCGGCGCGGCGGCTTGAGGTCTTCACCGGAGCCGGCGTCGGCGGAAGTGGAGCGACGAGGACAAGGCGCGGATCGTTGCGGAGATCGTAGCGAGTGGCGACTCGGTCTGTTCGGTGGTCCGACGGCATGGATTGTCGCCGCAGCAGTTGTTTGGCTGGCGACGTCAGTTGAGAGAAGCCGCGGTCGGTCATACCGAGGCGGAAGAAGTACAGTTTGTGCCGGCGGTGGTGGATGCCGTGGTGCCGGCCCGCTCTTGGCCTGGAACGCAAACCGGTGCGTTGCAAGCGCAAGCTGGATGCCGGGATCATCGAGATCGAAATCGACGGCGTCACGATCCGCGCCGGTCGTGGCGCGGATACGACGATGATTGCGTCGATTGTCCAGGCAAAGGCGAGCCGGTGATCGGCCCGTCGGGTGCGGACCGGTGATGGTGTGACCAAACCGGTAGACCTCCGCAAGGGCATGGAGGGCCTTGCGAGCCCAGTGCGAGAGCATGCGGGCAGATCCATTCTCGGGAGCTGTCTATTTGTTCCGGGCCAAGCGGGCGGACCGGATTAAGCTGGTGTTTTGGGATGGAACGGGCCTGTGCCTGTTCGCCAGGAGGCTTGCGGATGGGATCTTCCGCTGGCCGAAGATCGAGGACGGTGTGATGCGCCTGTCAGCGGCGCAATTGTCGGCGCTGCTGGAAGGACTCGACTAGCGGCTTGAGCACGAGGCACGGGAGACGCCGGCGCCAGCGCAGCCCGAATAGCTGTTGGCAGTGCTGCGGCGAAGTGAATCAGGAGCGTCGAACGCGTCGTCAGATGGCGGCGAATATGCTCTGATTTGGGTGTGAAGGACGCCATTCCTGACGATCCCGAGACGCTGAAGCGATGCTGCTTGCTGAACAGTGCGAGCGCGAACGGCTGCGTCAGATCATCAAGGAATTGCAGCGACATCGGTTTGGCCGGCGGGCGGAAACGCTGCCTGAAGATCAGATGCTGCTGGGTCTGGAAGATGTCGAGCAGGTCGCCGCGTACAGCGAAAGGCGCAGGACGTCAGCGCACCTAAAGGCCGTGAGGCGCGGGGTCCCAAGCGCCACGGCAACCTTGGTGCCTTACCAACGCATCTACCGCGGATCGAGATTGTCGTCGACATCGAGGACAAGACCTGTCCCTACTGCCAGCGTGAGTTGCACCGGATCGGCGAGGAAGCGAGCGGCTGGACCTGTCCCGGCGCAGCTCCCGATCCTCGACCCGGCGTGCCAAATACGCCTGCCGGGCTTGCGAGGACGGTGTCATACAAGCGCCGGCCCAACCCGGCTCATCGAAGGCGGACTGCCAACCGAGGCTACTCGCCCGGGTGCTGGTCTCCAAATGTGCCGATCACCTGCCGCTCTACCGGCAGGCGCAGATTTACGCCCGCCAAGGCATTGAGCTCGATCGTTCGACGCTGGCGTAGTGGGTAGGACAGGCTGCCTTCCACCTGCGTCCGCTGCATGACCGTCTCCTCGGCAAGCTCAGGCAACGGCCAAAGCTGTTCGCCGATGAGACGACGATGCCGGTGCTCGATCCCGGCCGCCGGCGCACCAAGACCGGTCAGCTCTGGGCCTATGCGGCGGACGACCAACCATGGGGCAGCGCCGATCCGCCGGACGTGGCCTATGTTTATGCCCCTGATCGCAAAGCCGACCGACCAATCGCCCATCTGGCAGGCTTCAAGGGAATCCTGCAGGTCGATGGCTATGCTGGCTATGGCAAGCTCGCCGAGCGTGGCGAGGTTCAGCTTGCATTCTGCTGGTCGCATATGCGGCGTAACTTTTACGAACATGCCACACCCGGTCGTGCGCCCATTGCGACCGAGGCGCTCAAGCGCATCGCCCGTTCTATGGCGTCGAAAAGGACATTCGTGGCCGCAGCGCCGAGGAGCGCCGTCTCGTTCGGCAACAGAAAAGCGGGCCGCTGGTCGAAGCCTTCGAGCATGGCTCCGCGCAAAGCTCGCGCGGATCAGCCAAAAGGGCAAGTTGGCCGACGCCATCCGCCATGCGCTCTTACGCTGGGAGAGCCTGACGCGCTTCATCGAAGATGGCCGTATCGAGCTCGACAACAACGCCGTCGAGCGCTCGATCCGTCCGATCACGCTGAACCGGAAAAATGCGCTGTTCGCAGGCTCTGACGGTTGTGGTGGTGCCGAGCATTGGGCCATCATCGCATCCCTGGTCGAAACCTGTAAGCTGAGCGACGTCGATCCGCTTGCCACCTGACGGACGCACGCGCTCACCCGGATCGTCAATGGTCATCTGAGTAGCGACATCGATCAGTTGCTTCCGTGGGCCTATTCCGTCACGAACTCAAAGCTGTGGCCTGAAAACAGCGCTTACGATCTTGCCGACTTTGAAAGATATTCTTGGCTAGATGTCATCGACTTCAAGACGTCTCGCGGCCCATGATTGGCAGCCATCAGAGCGATGTGATGCGCTAGTCCGCTCGGGTCGGGTTTCCGGCCAATGGTGTCCGGTAAAGTGTTGAAACATAATTCTACGTCGTTTATGCGCGGACCTTGGACGAGATGGAATGGCGAATGGTGTTGTACGCAGCGTTGAGTTTGCGACGCGAGGGGCATCGCCCATTACAACGCGCCCGTTCAAGACTGGCAAGTTATCAATCCCTTGGGGACCGGAAAGACAGGATGAGCGACGACTCTCAGCTATTCGCTGACCCAAAAGCTCTGACTCCTAATCAGGGGTTTACAGTTCAATTCTGAGTGCACCCACTCAAGTTCAAACGCTTAGCCGCGATTGCATTTGATCAACTGCCCGCCACAATCATGGGTCGCCACCGGGAGTTTAGATTCGGCTTGCTATTGCGCGCTCGTAAGGTTGATCGGCGACGCCACGATTGGACGCCCTTGAGATCGGTGAGCTGCGTGCGCACCATCAGGCCACCGTGCTCGGGCGGTGCTCGATGGCGTGATAATAGAACTCGAGTAAGATCCCTGACGTCTTTGTGGGACTCCGCGAATCGCCGAACAGAATCAGATCCGCCGGACAGATAATGAAGTCCCATTGCCCACTTGTCGGAACAATGGCGATCTCGACCTTGCCTATGAGTTCCTCGATAAGACGCGCGTCTGCCAGTCCTCTTCGGCCATGATGACGTCGCGGTCGACATCCGGCGCGGGCGACGGACCATAGCTTCGATCTGGGTCTTGTACGACCAGATCCGGGGAGAAACACTGTCGCTCGTGGGGCTTGGGGGATGGTCTTGATTTTTGGCTGGCATCATTCTCGTTGTTCGGGCATGAGTCGATGGATTCGGCGGTTAAACGCCAGAACCGGGTACAGGAAATGCCTTGTTGCAGGTCAGTGCGATGACCAGAACTTTATTTCTTAGCACGTTTGGCCGGCCGGCGTTCGCCGCGCATCTGCCGGTTTTGCTTGCACCGCTTTTTTACGCGCTCTTGTATATCTTGTTCTTCTCGCCGGCACTTATGGAGGGCAGGATACTTGCGCCTGGCGACGGCTACCTCTCCTACTATCCAGCCATTTCAATTCCTTGGCAGCTTTGGGAACCGAACATCCTTGCAGGTTATCCGGTCTTTGCCGATCCCCAGTTTTTCCTTTGGTACCCGCCACGGTGGATTTTCCGCGACTACAACACATTCATGATCTTTGCTTACGTAGCCGCAGGTTCATTCAGCTTCGGCTACATTTACTGGAAAACTGGATCGACTGCTGCTGCGCTGATAGCAGGCGCAATCTATGGTACCGGTAGTTTTATGGTGGGCCATCTTGGCCATGCATCTGTTGTTCAGACGGCTGCGTGGCTGCCGCTTATCGCATGGACTATCGACGCCCTTTCCCACCGCAGGACCGCGACCCGATTTGCCATTGGCGCCCTAGCGGTCGCGCTGTGCCTCTTGGGCGGGCACCCTCAGATTTTCGTCTACGCTATGATCTTGGCCGGAGGCATGGCCGTCCGAAATCTCTGGTTCGCCTCCTCAGAAGGCATGATCGCCGTTTTTAGACTAGCTTGCGTTTACGTAGGCATGGTTGTGGTAGGTGTGTCAGCGTGCGCTGTCCAGCTTCTGCCGTTCCTAGAGTTCAGCGGCCTTAGCGCAAGGACTACCGAGTGGAGCTATGGAGAGTTCGTAACGTATTCGTTGCCGCTTCGGCAGATCGCCACGATCTTTTTCCCATATCTCTACGGTGGCGGGTTGGGTAACCCCACAAATTACTTTGGAGCGTGGAATCAGACCGAACTCGCAACTTATGCGGGCCTAGGAGCTCTATTCCTTGCCGCGAGCGCGATACTGGCGCGGCAGCGTAATGACGGCGCCCTTTTTTGGCTTGGTGCAGCGGCCCTTTCCTTGCTGTTGGCTACGGTGGGCCAAAACGGACTCGGGCACTTCGTCTATAAGATACCCGTTATTGGCAGCTTTCGCGCTGCAGCACGAAGCGCAATAGCTTTTACTTTCGCAATCTCCGTTTTGGCCGGCATGGCGATTGATTGCCTCCAGCGTGGCCAAGTAACCACCCGTCATATCATTTTGGCCGCTAAGGTGGCTCTTAGCTTCGCCATTGCGGCGGGGGTGGCAACTCTTTGTTCGAAGCAGTGGCAACAAGCGCTTCGCGACGCAGGAGTGAGCCCGTGGGCCATGATTGAAGCAACCATTCTACCGCCGCTAATCTCGCTTGTCGCAATGATTTGCCTTCTCTTGCTGTGGAAGAGGATGAGCGGTCGATACCTCATGCCGAGCTTGGTAGTTGCCGCGGTGGTTCTCGATGTCAGTCAGTTCGGGTGGTACGGTGAATGGCGGTTTTCGCCGATTCAAAAGCAGGCTTTTACGGATTGGCCTAGTCTGCGAGAAGATCTGTCCAATGCAAACGGTCGCCTCTTGGCGATGCCCGAAGCGTTCGCTCATGAAGCCTTTCAGCCGAATATAAACCTTCTTTACGGGATCCGATCAGCCAGTGGTTATGGCCCGTTGGAGCCGAAGGCCTATCAGGAGGCGACGGGAATTGACACGACAGGTTCCATCCACGAGATCCCAAGCGCAAGTCTCCGGCGTGTGCTTGGGATAACTCACATAGTCTTCGGTCGTCGTCCATCTGCCAATCTCAAATTCGGGTCATGTGCAGCGAAGGCAGGTGACGCCGTCCTGGATTTTGACCTTCCTGTCCCGGTGCGGGCAACGGCAATCAGAGTAATCTCAAACATGTCGTGCTCTATCGGTCGTCCCGACGGTGATCCGGTGCTGATCATTGACGCCACAGACGGGAAAGAAAGCGGCAAGATTTCTCTCGTTGCTGGACGTGACACATCAGAATGGGCACATGACCGCCCCGATGTCCTACAAATAGTCCAGCATGCGCGAGCGCCAATCAAGAGTTCATTCCAGGCGGGTGGCTTTAGTGGCCATTCATATGAGGCGAATCTATCGCTCGCCGGAGGCGGCGAAGTCGAAGTGCGGCGGCTCGCGCTGAATTTCCTAGGACGTCACGGCGGAATTCTGAACGTGCAGAAAATCGAACTCATCAATACTGAGAACGGTGCGATATATCCACTGAACCCTGCAGCGTTAAAATTGGGAAGTTCCGGAACCATTCATGGCGTAAGTGAAGACTTGTCAGTTGCGGAATTCCAAAAAGATCGCGGTGAGCTCGCTTGGCTTGTTGGAAACTTACTATCGACATCAACGGAAATCGCCGCGATGACGGTGCGCAGCGGTGTATTTCCCGACGGGCAGCCATTTGACCCGAATGCTGTCGCGATAGTCGAAGGCGTAGCTCCGAAGGTGGATGCGGCTCCTGCCGGCCCAAGAGGCAAAGTTGAACTGTTGTCAGAGGAAAGTGTGCGTGTTGCCCTACGCGTAACTGCTCCGAGTCGCTCATTTCTCTTTCTAAGTCGTGCATACCACCCAGGTTGGGTAGGCTATGTAAATGGAGAAAAGGTGCAGACGTATCGTTCCAATGGGGCATTTCAAGGCGTCGTCGTGCCGGCCGGTGTTAGTGAGGTGACTTTGATTCTGGAATCCGCAAGTCTAAAGCTAGGTGCGCAAATCAGTCTTGTCTCGCTGCTGGTCATTGCGGCGGCTTTTTTGACAGGGATCGCTGGCAGATTTGTCCGGTCTGACGCACCGACGGTACGCGAGCCTTTGAGGCGGGTATGATCGTCTACTGCCGTTTCGCGTTGTTTCTAGCGACCCGCCTGGAAGATATTCGATGCATTACGCGTCGCATTGGCAACAAACTGCAACAATCTGACTTATTGGCGACTTCTATTCAGGTGACCTTGCTGCGGTGGCGGCGAGACTGAAATCTTCAGCCGCGTTTTTGAAGCCGCCGCTCGCCTCGGTTTTGTGTCGATCGACATAGGCGCTACCACGGACATTATGGCGATAATCTGCCCCGACAGCACTGTCGTATGGTTGGAGCCTTCGAAAGCTGCTTATGAGTGCCTGAAGAAAACTGCTGTTTTAAACCGCTGCCCGAAGTACCATCTTGCTGCCGGTGCCGGTGGTGAGAACGGCCAGGCTACTTTTGTCCAAGTATTCGTCTATTGCGACCGCTCCACCAGGAGGCCGGTGTCTGTGAAGACAGTGGTGGAGGCTCGGACATTCTTGCATGAAAATATGTTGAAGAATGGTTGTGTCGACGACATCGTGTTTTCGCGCGATCTAAACAAAATAAAAACTATTTGGTGGCATCTGACCTGCCACTGAATTTTCATCCAGCCGCGGTTAGAGTCTCGGGTTTTTGTACGCCAAGTGGCGCGGGTGGAGCAA